>CAKZTD010000445.1 GCA_937921595.1 uncultured Saprospiraceae bacterium | reverse complement strand
GTAGATCGTTTTAGAAAAGTTGATTTTAACAAATCCCGGTCTGACGAATTGATGGTTTATTATTTTGAATTAGAAAACATCTTGCTAAAACGTTGGAAAGCACCTTTAGTCAATGACCTTTTTGCTATGATATTTTTTGGAATTTTGCAAAAACTCAGCAAAAAGCATTTTCCAAATCATCCTAATTTACACAATGAACTGGTGGCTGGAAGTGGAGATATTATTTCTACTCAACCAGCCAAACAATTGCTCGCGATTTCAAAAGCAATACAAAAAAATCCAACAGCTAAAAATTTATTTCTAAGTAAAGAACCACAGCAAATCTGGGATTTCTTAAAAGAAGGAAACTTTAAAACTATTTATCAAACTATCGATAATTATATCCAAAAATTTGGGGATCGATGTACAGGTGAATTAAAACTAGAAACCATCACTTATCGCCAAGATCCTGCTTCCTTGATTCATATTTTAAAATCCTATGTAAAACAAAATATTCAAGAGAAAGCAAAACCAAAAAACACCTCTAGGTTTTCTGCTACGACAATCGTAAATCAAGAACTAAAAGGAAAATGGTTTCAAAAAAGAGTATTCAATTATGTGCTGAATAAAGCTCGCCAACTGGTCAGTGGTCGAGAGAATTTACGCTTCGAAAGAACCAGAGCTTTCGCATTGGTCAGAGAAATATTTACTGCTATTGGTCACAACTGGTATAGCGAAGGGCTTTTAGAAAATACACGTGATATTTTCTATTTGACACAAGATGAAATATTCGATTTTATCAAAGGAACCAGCGTTAATGAAGATCCAATTGCACTGGTAAAATTAAGAAAGGAATCGTTTAATAAATTCGAAAAAGAAGAGACACCATCAGAGCGAATTTCTAGTCATGGAATCGTTTATCATGGCAATGACTTTTACCAAGAAGCAAGTACTGAAATCATCGAAGGAGACCTTAGTGGCATCGGTTGTTGCCCTGGTCGTGTCAAAGGAAAAGTCCAAGTCATTCATCATCCTTCAGAAATCGATTCTTTGAACGGTGATATCCTTGTAACTACCTCAACTGACCCAGGATGGGTTGCCCTTTTCCCTACCGCATCGGCCATTTTGGTTGAAAGAGGGAGTTTATTGAGCCATTCAGCTATCGTCGCCAGAGAAATGGGCATTCCATGTATTGTTGGAGTGAATCAATTACTGAAACGAATAAAAACAGGTGATGAGGTGGAAATGGATGGTCGAACGGGGGAAATTAAGATGATAAATGAGTACTAGAAACCAGTATTGATATTAAATAATTTTAAATACGAAACTTGCGATATTTGATTCAATCGCCTAGCCCAATAAGCGCATCTTTAATTTGTATTTAGGAAGTAATTTAAAATAATAAATTATGAAAAAGAGCAATTTAGAAAAAGTAAACTTTCAGATGATTCGATATGCTAACTGCTGGGAAGATGCGGATTTATTGCTTCAAGGATTGGCAGCAAAAGAAGGCAGAAGGCATTTGTCAATCGGATCAGCAGGAGACAATAGTTTCTCCCTGTTAACTAGTAATCCTGAATTGGTGATTGCAGTAGACGTAAGCCCTGTTCAGATTTATTTAATCGAATTAAAAAAAGCTGCGATCAAGTATTTAGATCGCGAGGCTTATCTACAATTTGCAGGTTTTAATGGTCAAAAAGAAGATACAGATCGCTGGAAAACTTATTGCTCTTTTAGAGAAACTATGCCTCCATCTGCTCGCTCTTATTGGAACAATCAGCGAGTGATAATTTGCGATGGAATCATTTATAGTGGAAAATTTGAAAAGTATTTTCGACTTTTTTCAAAATACATTTTACCCTTGATTCACAATAAGAATAAGATTGATGATTTGCTTTTGAGCAAAGATGCCAATGAGCAGGAAAAGTATTATCAAGAACATTGGAACAACCGACGTTGGAGAATGCTTTTCCGCTTATTTTTCAGTCGAAAACTCATGGGATGGTTGGGTCGTGATCCTGCATTTTTAGAACAGGTAAAAGTACCTGTAGCTGAATTTATTTTTCAAAAAACAGCACAACATCTAAAAAGTAAATCTGCTCAAAGTAATTACATGCTTGAGTTTGTAGTGACTGGAAAGTTTAAAAATAATCTACCTCATTATGTACGGTCAGAAAATTATGATCTGATCAAACAAAATTTAGATCGACTGGTTTGCCGTCAAGGATTTGCAGAAACCGCAATTCATGAATTTGGAAAATTTGATTATTTCAATTTATCAAATATTTTCGAATACCTCGATCAAGAACATTTTACTCAAGTTGCCAAACAACTTTTAGCTGGAGCAAATCCAGGAGCGAAAATGGCTTATTGGAATTTGATGGTCGAAAGAAAAATTTCAAATATTTTTCCTCAGCTAAAAACGATAAAAAATCATGAGGAGTTACAAGATAAAGACAAAGGTTTTTTCTATCAGCAATTTTTAGTAGAACGGATGGTAGCGTAGCAGAAGTGAGGAGTGAGATTTTTTCATTAAAACCCTAATATCATGAGCGCACAACTTTTTAATATATTCAAATTTTCAGGAGCATTTATTGCCCTCTTTGCAACAGCGGAATATTTGTATCATGAATTACGATTTAAAGTAGAAATTACTAGAAAGATTGTACATATCGGAGGTGGATTGATCGCTTTGAGTTTTCCTTTATTCTTTAAAGAAGCTGCACCAGTTTTTATATTGTGTTCAAGCTTTTTAGTTTTGCTTATAGGGAGTAAAACCTTAGGTTTTTTACCATCTGTAAATGCTATTGACCGAATAAGTCGAGGAAGTTTTCTCTTTCCAATTGCAGTCGCAGGTTCATTTTATATCGCTGTTTTATTAAACGTTCCAGCTTTATATTATCTGCCACTTTCTATCATGGCCTTGGGTGATCCAATGGCTTGTCTCATTGGAAAACGATTTCCGATTGGTCCTTATAAAACAAAATATGTTTCAAAAACTTTAGCAGGATCATTTGCATTTTTCATCACTGCGTTTATCCTTAGTGTCACCTTTTTTGGATTCAACAACCAAGATTTGAACCTAGGTCTATTCGCATCAGCAGTAATAATGGCACTAGGAACTGCAATCGCTGAAGGTATTACGGGGAAGGGTTATGATAATATTACAATACCATTTGTGGCAGCGATAGTTTTGTATTTTCTATGACAAGTTACAAACTTGTTTTATTTACGCTGTTCCACTTACATCTCCTTTGTCGGTTTAAACTTGAAACAGTTTTCATCCATTTTAAAAATAAAAACATGATAGTCCACATAAAATCAAAAGATCCAAAAATGTATCAGTTCAATAACTCTCCGGATAGCTGGAGAAAAGATTGGAGTACAGAGCATCTCGACAATTTGATCATTGCCATAGATCAAGGAAATTTGATAGGTCGCGTTGGAGTTTACATAAACCCTCATTTCAAGAAAGAAGGCATCGCTTTTTTAGGAGCCTTCGAAGTTATTGATGATTATAAGGTGACCGAGGCTTTGCTAACTGCGGCTATTGAATATTTAAAGAACAAAGGTATCAAACAGATCATTGGTCCAATGGATGGTTCTACCTGGAATAATTATCGTTTCCGAGAAGCAGGAAAAAAGCAGCCTTTTTTTATGGAACCTAATCAAGAAGAATGGTATCCAGTACATTGGAGAAAGTTCGGTTTTTCAGATTGTCAGGAATATTTGTCGAACAGAATGACCTTGAATGATTTGGATACTAGCTTTTTAAAATCGAAACAATCAGCTATTACAAATCAAGGCATTCAGCTTAGACATTTTGATCCGACACAAGCAGAAAGAGAACTTGAATTATTGGCAGATTTCAATCAAGAAGTTTTTCAAAAAAGTTTTTTATTCAGCCCTTTTTCAAAAGAACAATTTATAGACAAGTATAAACCATTAGTTCCTTATTTAGATCCAGAGCTAATTTTATTTGCTGAAGATGAGAATGGTTTGGCCGGGTTAATATTTACTGTTCCTGACCATAATGATCAAAGTGGAAAAAGTGCGGTTTTAAAAACGCTAGCCAGAAAACCAGGAAGAGAATATGCTGGCCTAGGAGGATATCTCGTTCATTATTTGATTCAAAAAACAAAAGAAAAAGGATTTCAATATTTAATTCATGCTTTGATGCATATCGATAATGCTTCTTTGAGTCTTTCGAAAAAATTGAAAGCGGAAGTTTATAGTCGGTATAGTTTGTTGCAGTATGGGTAAGAGTAAAATCAAAATCAAAATTTAGTCTCAAGAAAGATTTTAATGATTCCAACAAATCAAAGAATCGCTGACAGCAGAAAGGAGGTACTTTTTAAAAAATTAAAAATATTATACGCATGCATAAACCATTCATAATAATTTTATCAATTCTTTTTATTGGAATTTCTCTAATGGTAGGTTTGAGTCCGTTAAAAGTACAAGACGGTAATAAATGGCCGATGATCAAAGTAAGTACAGTGATAAATACTGATCCGTGTGAGGTTTTTGAATATCTAGGAAATTCGGAAAATGCAAAAGACTGGTCGGTATTTGTAGACCATATTTCTGTGCTAGAAGGAAAAGATGGAGAAGTAGGTTCCATTAGAAGATGTTTTAAAGAAAAAACAGAACAAAATGAATCTTGGGATGAAGAAACAGTCGAATCCGAATCTTGTAAAAAGCGGAGACTAACCGTTTATAATTTAAAAAACTTTGCAGTACAAGGAAAAGGCTTATTAACGGAACAGCTCTATGAAAAAATCGATGAGAAGAAATGCAAATTATCATTCACGCTTTTTTATGAAGCAGAGCAAAACTACTTCTGGCCACTTTTAAAATTACATTTTTTCAGTTACGAGATTGAAAGTATTTTTCAAAAAAACTTAGAGCAAATTAAAGATATTTTAAAAGAAGGTAATCTTCAAACTACCTAAGATAAAATATCATAAAATAACTCAGCATGAAAAATCATAAAAACATCATCCAACATTTCCTAAATAGTGCAAAGCAATACCCCAACAACATTGCTTTACAAGAAGGAAACAAGTCGGTCACTTATCAAAAATTCGCTAAGGAGGTCAATCAAATGGCGAATTACTATCAGTCAAAAGGTATTGAAAAAGGAGATCGTGTTTTGGTATTTATTCCTATGTCAATTGATTTGTATAGATCTGTTTTGGCATTGTTTCATATCGGAGCTACGGCTGTATTTTTGGATGAATGGGTCGGAAAAGATAGAATGGAATATTGCTGTGAATTGAGTCGATGCAAAGCATTTATAGGCACCTGGAAATTACGACTCTTGGCTTGTACTTCTAAGCCTTTGAGAAAGCTCGAGGTCTGGTTAAAACCGAATGCCTACAAAAAGCACGCTACAAATTTTGACATGGTAAACACCAAGTCCGACGATGCAGCATTGATAACCTTCACTACTGGTAGTACAGGAAATCCAAAAGCTGCTCGACGTAGCCATGCATTCTTGGAAGCTCAATTTAATGCTTTGAAAGATAAAATAAATCCGCAAGCGGGAGACATTGCTATGCCCGTTTTGCCAATCGTTTTATTATGTAATTTAGGCGTTGGAGCTACTTCTGTGATCGCCTCCTACCCTTCTAAAAAACCTGAAAAATTCAAACCAGAATTGGCAATCGAACAAATTCAAAAATTTAAAATCAATAGGATTACCAGTTCTCCATATTTTGTAAAACGACTAGCAGAATACTGTTTAAAGAATAAAATAGAACTAAATTCTCTAAAACAAATTTTCACAGGTGGCGCTCCCGTTTTTCATCAGGAAGCAAAAATTTATTTAGAAGCTTTTCCAAAAACTAATATTGAAATCGTCTATGGTTCAACAGAAGCGGAACCAATCTCGGGAGTAAAAGTGCAAGATTTATTGGCGGTGAAACAAAACACAGAAGGTTTGCTTGTCGGAAATATATACGAAAAAACAGCATTGAAAATCATTCCTGTTTCAGGTGAAGCAATGACTCACACGACTAAATTGATCTTGGACAAAATCAGTTTACCAGCAGGAAGTATTGGAGAAATTATCGTAGCTGGTGATCATGTTTTAAAAGAATACCTTCATGCTCCCGAAGCTTGGAGACGGAATAAAATCGTGGCTGGTGAAACGCTATGGCATCGAACTGGTGATAGTGGTTTTGTAGATAAAGATGGAAATTTATTTTTGACTGGCCGATGTAAGCAATTGATCGAAAAACCAGAAGGTGGATATTGGTCGCCGTTTTTATTTGAAAGTATTTTGCAGCAAATGCCAGGTATTAGTATGGGAACTTTGCTAAAAAAAGGTGGCGATTTAATCATACTAGCCGAGACCAAAGGTCAACAAAATCTTAATCGACTAAAAACTCAAATACAGGATCTTTTACCAGAGGCTATTTCGAAAATCAAATTTATAAAAGAAATTCCTCGAGATCCAAGACATCATTCTAAGATCGATTATGGCAAATTGAAACAGATGCTCAGATAGTGAATTGGATATTCGTGTTATGACAAGTGCTGATGCTCTGAGAAAACTTCGAAGTTTTGCTAAATGTTCTTTATCAACATATGTGAATGAGAGAATGAGCGAACGAGTAAATGTTTAGGGAATTCTAAGTCCTCAGATTGTTTCGTTAACATTTAGGAAGGTATTCACTCATTTGTAAATTCGCTCATTCGCTCATTTCAAAAATACATAGCAGCTTAATTCACGCCAACAAAGATATTCAATTTACCATTCTCTGGGTCTTGAGAAATATCCTCATAGACTTCAAAATCGGCCTTATAATTTCGGTCAAGATCGGTCTGCCAGATTTTCATCCATTCTCCAATAATTACTTCAGATAATTTTCCTTGAACAGGGTATTGATTAAAATTTCCACCTGGGATCGATTTCTTAGACATCCCTTCGGGAGCAGGCGTGGCATTTCCAACTTCACAACCTATAAAAGCAGTATAAGGCATATTGTGATCTCCTTCGTATTCCATATAAACGCAGTAAACTTTGCTATTTAACTTATCCGGAATATTTTGAAAAACACCTTTAGACATAAATTCTTGCCATAGTCCAGGGATATCTTTTGCTGCTTTTCCATTTTGATTTGATGTTCTAACTTCGATCCCAATTAGATTAAAAGATTCTACTTTTGCATGTTCCATTTTGTAATAGTTTTGATTATTTAAGTGACGGAACAAAATTATTGATAAGTTATTTTGATTTTGAAAAATTATCGAAATAAAGACTACAAGGATTTGTGAGGTAATATTTCAAATATCCTAAAAAAATAACTTATTGATAATTCCGTCAAACAATTTAATTATTTATAATGCAAAGGTAATTGTGGCTGGTGACAACAGTATGTCAGGAGAGAATTTGGGAATGGATGTTTTGTTAAAACGAGTGACTGAAGGAATTGGTGAATGAGTGAATAAGCTCTTCAAACGTAAAATTAAATTTCCATATGCTCTAAAACAAAAATTGGGTAATAGGCTTTTGGGATTTCCCAATTTAAGCCTATTACCCAATTTTGATTTTTAAAAGAATGCCTCCTCCTAATCTTTCATCACCACAACCCGCTCCGTAATCACTTGCTCTTGTTGTTTGATTTGTAAAACATAAACACCAGGAGCAAAAGAACTCAAGTCAAGATAATCATTCCATACTCCATTTAAAGGCAAAACCTTTTTTGAAGTTATAACACGGCCATTGAAGTCAGATAATTTAATTTCAGTCTCCGACAGGTTCGGTGTACTAAACTCAAACTGAGCCAAACCAGAAGTTGGATTTGGAAAAACATTTAAGGTCATCCTATCTTTTGGACTAAGCATTTCAGAAGTTTGCTGAAGATCCAAGTCTAAGTCACAACAATTCGCCCAAGTCACCTTTTTCTTTAAACGATATCCGATTTTAGAATTGATAAAATGAGATTCATCATTTCTAATAAAATGAATATCTACTGTTGCATCTATATCCTGATCTTTAACTGCTGCAATAAGGTTACAAGGATCAGTCACTTCTTCAATATCAACGGAAGTAATAATATCCCCGGGCTGAATTCCTGTCTCATTCAAAGGGCTATTTTCTAATAAATAATCAACTTCAACACCGCTAAAATCGTCCATAGGAATCACCGCTACTCCAAGAAATGGAACACGTTCAATACTTTCGATTTTCTCACAAAACTTAACACAATCACCATCTCCTTTTATGTTTTTAGAATCAAACGAGTAAGTGATATAGTCTGCATTATTCACTTTTCGACCATAAATTTTAACTCGGGTATCCTGTTCCTGTTCTTCCAAAAAGGCTAAAACGTCAAAATCAATGGCCTCTTTATGCTGCAGTTTCTTTTTATAAGACTTTGAAGCATCGGATGCTTCGACCGTAATAGAATAGAAAAATTGATGATTGGCTTCTTTTTGTTCTTGAGCAAACAAGAAATTTACGCTTAATAACAAAGCGAATGAGGTTCTTAGAATAGTTTTCAATTAAATAGTAGTTTATGTTTATAAATTTATTTACAACGTTCTATTTGAACTATCCCTTAAAAGAGCAAAAACTAGACCATGTATGTAGAATGTTGTACGATATTTGTATGGAGTATTATAAGCAACTAAGCTTTAAAATGATACTATGAAAAAAATATACTTTTTATATTTCAATATCTTTTTTTCTATATACAATATTGGTCTAGCCCAGTCTAATATTAATTTGGAAAAAAGCTTTACAGAAAGTACTAGCGATCAAGAAAAATTTTACATATATCTAGACTTGATCGATAAAAATATGTATCACAATATTGATGTTACTATCCAAGCATTAGAAGCTTGTCAAAAAATGATTGATCAAGGAATTAAACTCACTCCTTCAAGTCTTCTCGAATACAACATCTCTCAGATATATTTTGAACACAATAACTTTAATCCGCTCAAGTCTTATCAATTGATAATCGAAAGTGAAGCACTTTTAAAAAATGAGGAAATTACAGAAAACTTAAAAAGTAAATTTGATTACATCAAAGGATATACTTATATGGAGATTGGAGATCTCGAATCAGCACAAAAAACATACTACGAGATTCTAGATAAAGGAAGGGAAACTAAAGACACTTCAAGTATAATCAATGGTCTATATTCTCTAGGCCAATTATATGGTGATGAAAAAGATTATGAAAGTGCAATTAAATATTTTCTACAATTGGTAGAGTATCAAAAAGTTTTTACATTCAGGGCTTCAACGGTTTCTCTTATTGATTTTGAATTAAGCGAAGCCTATATCGAGACTGAAGCTTATGACAAAGCCTTGACGGTTATTGAACGTGCGCTTAAATACTTAGACCAAGAAAATGTAGATGTCATTCGTTCTGATTTCTTACTCAACAAAGGTCTTATATATTTAGCCCAAAATAAAATTGAAGCTGCGGAATCCGTATATAAACAATTAGAAAAAATAGATCATAGCTTACAAGATAAAATTACGCTTGAAAATAATTTATCTTTCCTGGCTGATTTATATACTGCAAAAAAGGAGTATACTCAAGCTTTAGAAATCCATAAAAACATAATAGAAAGATCCGAATTTGATGCTATTAGAAAAAAATTAAACAGTTGCGCAAAAGCCCATAGTATTTGCAAAGAAATGGGAGCATTTGAAAAAGCTTACGAATTTCTACTTGCGTTCAATGAAACAAAGGAACTTCAAAATGAGGATAAAAAAAGACAGCAAACTGCTTATTTAAAGATCAAATTTGATTCGGAACAAAAAGAAAAAGACAACGCTATTCTTGCAGCGGAGATCATAAAAAAGCAAAGCCAAAATAAACTCTTATATGCTTTAATTACCTTATTTAGTCTTTTTTTATTGATTTTATTTGGAGCATTCTTTCAAAAGAAAAGATACAATCTAAAACTTAGAGCGGAGGTTTTAAGACGTACTCAGGATTTACAAAAATCCAATGCTCAATTGACAAAATCGAATAAAGAATTGGATGAATTTAATCGTATTTTATCTCACGATTTAAAAGAACCTTTGAGAAGTATTGTCGGCTTTAGCAAACTTGCAAAAAAGACAATCATAAATAATCCAAAAGCAAAGGAATATTTAAACTATGTAGAAACAAGCGGCAATCAACTTCATCAGCTTATCCAGGATGTATTTGCTTTTCAAAATATTAAAAAGATAAATGTTCCAAAATATAACAAAGTAATCCTTCAAAATATTCTTGAAAACTCTATTGAAAAAATAAAAAACCTCCACCCTACCAAACAGATCGAATTTCGTAAAAATGATCTCCCGGAAATAATTTCAGACCATAGGATATTAAAAACTGTTTTTGAATCAGTAATGGAAAATGGCGTGAAATACAATGATCAGAAGACAGTAAACATTAATGTCAAATATCAACTAAAAGATAATTTGCATTATTTTGAAATTGAAGACAATGGCATCGGAATAGCTCCAGATTTTCAAGAAAAAGTGTTTGGTATGTTTAAACGATTAAATAATCGAGAAGACTATAAAGGCTCAGGACTAGGACTAAGTATTTCTAGGAAGATACTTGAAAAAATCGGTGGAACAATTTCAATTCTTCGCTCTAAAGAAGATCAAGGCAGCACTTTTATCATTAATTTCCCCGTAGTTGAAAAACTCCAAGAAAAAACAAACGAAATGGTACCTGTTTCATGATGCATTTTCTAATGTCCGTATTCTATTGCTTCACAAATTTAGCATAAAAAGGAACTCCTTTATCTATTCCATTAATAAAATAAACACCAGCAGCCAGATCACTTATATTAAGCATTTGTGTTTCTGCAGGAAGCGTTTTCAAAACGCTTCCCTCGACACTTATTAAACTCAAATCATCCAATTCTTTTTCCATTTCGATATTTAAAAAATCAGCAGTTACTGTCGGATAAATAGAAAAATAATCATTGGAAGGGTTTACAATTTCTATACTAGTTGCTTCCGTTTTCAAGGCACCATAAAATAAAGCTGAATTGATTGTTGAAACAGAACTTCCTTCAATGGAAACTTGCCCTGAAAAATCTCCCCCAAAAGTCAAATGACTATTGTTAGCACTAAGCGTTTTAATTTTTCCAGGTTCATTAGATCCAACAAAATCATAAGCAGAAGTCAATTCTCCTTCTTTATCGAGTGATAAAATAAAAGGATACTGATAGGAAGCTCCCGAAGAAGTATTATCCAAAATGATTTCACCATCGATCACCACATCATTTTGATACATACCCGCAATATAATATTGATCCAACCACTCACAAATTGAAAAACCATAGACTCCAGATGTTCCTGAAAATTCTGTCAAAGTAATATTTCTCACCCATTGCAAATTTGCATTTTCGTCTAAATAAACAATCGCCGTTTCTCCCCAAGATCCTGTTCCATCCAAAATCGTCCCATCAATATCTATCGAAGTATTATATTGTAAAGATAAAACCAAATCCTTTCCATCAGCATGTATGTCTAAAACAGAACTACCTCCTACTCCATTGTATCTTTTGAACCAAAGCATATTCAAGTTATCATCTTCTTTTATTAAAAAACTTTGTACTGCATCTTCTGGAAAAAGATATAAAGAATCAGCAATTTCTATTGCCCCAGATATTCCTCCTCCAATGATCAAATGATTGTCTTCATCAACAGCTATATCCAAAATATCCGTAAAACCTTCATAGCTTAGATTCTTCCACATTTGAGAATTCATCACATCTCCATCTTTATTCATTTTCACAAAGAGCGCTCCGCTCTCTCCTTCCAAATCAAAAATAGTATCATCTATTTCTACCGATCCTCTTGATTCAATCGCAACATAAATATCTCCAAATTCATCAATCGCTAATCCTTCCCCAAAAGCAAAAGATGTCTCATCTTGAGGCACCATTTCCTGAATCCAATCCAAAGTACCATCGGGACGAATACTCATGATAAAACCATTTGAATAAAAAGGAGCAGTCCACTCTTGATCATCAAAAACTAAATTGTTTCGAAAATTTCCAGTTGCAATGATAGTTCCTGAAACAGGGTTCGCCTCTATTTTATTGATCCGAACATAATTTTCACTTTGCAAAGCCCAAAGTCCACTTGCTAGACCAGTCTCGTCCATTTGGATAATAAAACCGTTTCCGTTATCTCCGAGAATATCAATATGAAAATTATCTATGGTCAAGTCTTTCCAAAAATCACCCGCATGATAAAAGTAGCCATCATGCTTAGTACTTGTATAAAAACTATGGCTTGTAAAAACATCATCTGAGGTAGAACTTTTTAACCAGTCTAATTCTTGAGCATTTGCAGAAAGGAAAATTAAAGAGATGAGAACGCAGAGTAAGTTTTTAATTTTTAACATAGCTTAATATTTAAGTAGTTGGACTAAAGTATTGTAGAAGAAATACTTAAGCATTTTATGAGATGCTTTTAAATTTATACTTCGTTAGAAATTTTCGCCATAGCGAAGGCTATGTCTCAATTTTCTGCCTTGCCTAAGTCTAAAATCCTCATCCTAAAATACCGAATTACTTTTTCTACAATACTAAATTATATTGAATTTGTTTTTTTAAGATATCCCAAATTTTTCAACATTATTTCCTTGCAGTCAATTATTTATGAAAACTTCAGAATATCAAACAGATTAAACATAATTCTTTATGTCTATTTATTGAAATTCATTTCTATAAAATTACAAAAGGGAAAACTCTAATCATAATAAAGTGTAAATTTATGTAAATCACAAAAATAGAATAAACCTATGAAAGGATATGTCGCAAAAATGAGAGCCAAAATAGGGAAAGATAAATTTATCTGCCCGGCCGCAAGAATTATCATTGAAAATGAAAACGGAGACTTTCTTTTTATTGAAAGAATTGACAATGGAAATCTGGGTTTGCCGGCTGGCGGTATTGAAGAAAACGAGACGATCAAAGATTGTATCATCAGAGAAACCAAAGAAGAAACTGGCTTGGATATAACAGAAGTTAAAGTGATTGGAATTAGTACCAATCCACAATTAGAATTAGTTCAATATTCAAATGGTGATCAAACTCAATATTTCACGGTAGAATTTTATACCAATCAATACCGAGGTGAATTATCCGCTGATGGAATTGAAACAAAAACTGTGGCATTTAAATCTGCTAATTTTATAGATTCATTACCTGAGAATGAGAAATCTACTTTTGACAGTTTGAATCATTTTAGAAAAACAGGAAGCGTTAATTTGAAGTAACATTCTTTTATTGAAGATGATTTATAAAAACTATTTTTCACTTTGAAAAAGGGTTGAAAAATAAATGAATAACAACTCGAATGTAAAAGAAACAAGCTTAGAACTTAGAGCTCTCCAAACATCCACTCATTCCTTCATTCACTCATTTGAACAAGGAATATTCATAAAAACACTATAATCAACATTTAATCAGAAATTTATTGCTCCTCATTTATCTTTAATCACCAGCTTATGAAAACGCCCTCCCTGACAATCTATTTATGTTTTTCCCTTTGCCTAAGTTTCAGTTTATTTTTTGGGAGTTGTAATGAATCAGAAAATCCGGAGGAACAAAAAATAGTAAAAGAAGAAACTCAACAGGATAAAACTTTTAAAAAATTAAAAAAACAAAAAATCATCATCTGCGGAGAAATTGATGAGTTCAATAAAAATTATAGTTTTACTCTTTATAGCAGATATTTTCACCAAAACCTCACCTTTGATTCTCTAAAATTTAAAGTAGAACTAGAAAGTGATCTTCCAATTATTGCTATTTTCCAAAATTCGAGGACTTTTGACTTTCCAATTTTTGCCATGCCTGGTGATAGTATTCATATTGATTTAAAATTTATGGATGCCGTAAATAGAAAGCACACTCAAACCTTTTCAGGATCAAGTGTCAATGAGAATATCTTAATGTCAAGACTAAAACAAAAACTGGTTTTAGACAATAACTTACATCGCCATCAATATAATGTTGCTGAAGCTGATTTTTTAAATAAGATAGATTCCTTACAAACAAAAGCTCAAGCCTTAAAAGAAAGTTTTACAAGTATAGGATCGATTAAGAATTCTTATTTCGAAAAATATTATGACCTATATTTATCTTATAAACTAGCAGGATATTTAGGAAATTACCCAAGCGTTTTAAAACAATATGATCCTTCAAAAGTAAATCAGAGTGATAATTATTATGAAAAATACAACAGCTATTTTGTTGAAAATGCAGACTATTTAAACATTCCTCCATATACAAAATATCTATATAGACAGATGTACATACATGCTGACAAGATATTCAACGAGAGAAACTATGACAAACAAGGTCGCCCAAGCATTGATCCCGCAGTAAAGTATTACGTCATAGATTCATTATTTACAAATCAGGAAGTTATTGATTATCAAAAATATGCAGCAATCAATGATGAAGTTGGCCTTTTAAATTTTCGATACAACCGGATGATCAGAATGCAAGATCTATCGCCTGAAATGAAAAACTTTACTGTAGGTAAAGTTTTTTTTGATCAAGAATATGGTAATCACTTTGAAGCAGATTATGAAATTTATAAAAAAATGAATCCACCAAAAGAGTATCTAGATCTGATTGAAAAAAAATATCAGAAGCTCATGTCTCAAAAAACAATTCTCAATACTGATTAATTTTCCTAAATTAGTATTTTTTATTACTTAGGAATACATTTATGAAAATCCATCACATCCTTATTATCTTAATTGTAATCGTACACACTACCCTTTCCACTGCACAGACAGATGACAATATTATCTGGGCATCTATAAAAGTCCAAAAGAATATTGATCAAAAGACAACTATTGCAGTTGCTCCAATATTTAGATTCAATGAAGATATTTCCAATTATCAAAACAGCTCCATTGATATTTCTGCCAAACGAAAACTTAATAAATCTTGGTCTTTTCAAATACTAGCCAGAACCTGGTTTGTACCAAACAGCAAAAAAAGACAGTTCCTATGGTTTGACTTAGGCTACAATAAAAAATTCGAAAAATTCAACATCGGATCAAGTCTCCGGATGCATTACGCTCTAGACGTTTATGACAACCCCGATGCTGATTTCATCCGATGGAAGACTACATTTTCCGTTTTAAAACTAGGTAAAATAAAACCATTCATCGCCATAGAACCCTGGCTTCGATTAAACAAAGCCAACAACATCCAAAGGTTTAGAATAGAACCAGGTTTCAAATATAAATTCAATGAGCAAATTGATTTATTGACCATGTATCGAAGAGAAGCAAGTGTAAATCTTGATCCAGAAATAAATGTAAACATGTACGTCATAACCTTAAGTTATACTTTTAAGTAGTCTAGTTTTTATGTTGTAACTAAGTTTAAACTACTGTACAGTCTAGAAATGAGCGAATTCATAAATGTAAAAAAACGAGCTTAAAACTTAGGTCTTCACCCATTATTCACTCATCCACTCATTCCTACAGAAAAACATGGGGTATAAATGTATAGTAACAATGTATAGTAACTTAAATTAATTTTTAAAAATGAAACGAAGGAATTTTATAACCAGTACAGCAGCCTTAGGTTTAGGAGCAACGACTATTGGGTGCACTCCAGAATCATCAACAAGTCAAGCAGTCAAGAATACTACTCCTAAAGAAAAAAGATATCAAAACGGTAGAAGTCCTTGGCCAATATGCTTAGACACAGCAACCATCCGAACGGCAGGTACCTTAGAACAAAAAGTCGACATTGCTATAAAAGCAGGGTTTGATGCCGTCGAACCTTGGGATGGAGAACTAAAGGATTTTGAAGAAGCTGGTGGTGATTTAAAAGTACTTGCTAAAAAAATAAAAGACGCTGGTTTATTTGTTCCAAGTATGATCGGACTTTGGGGATGTATTCCTGAAAATGAAGAAGCATTTCAGGCATCACTTCCTGAAACCAAAAACCGAATGCGGATGGCTTCAGAAATCGGCTGTGAATTTGTTCAGGCAATTCCAAATAAAATCGGTGAAAACTATGATCCAAAATTTGCAGCATCTTGCTATCGCAGATTATTAGAAATCGGAATAAAAGAATACAATATCACTCCTGCCCTAGTATTCGTTAAAATGTTTCCTTTAAAAACACTTGGTCAAGCTACTGCTCTCGCTTTAGATACAAATCATCCAAAAGCATTAGTCATCCCCGATGTATACCATATGTACATTAGCGAAGGTGGTTTTGAAACCATGCGATTATTAAACGGCGATCTCTTTGCAATTTTCCAATTCAATGATGCTCCTAAAGGCATGGCATTGGAAGACATGGAAGACAAACATCGAGTCTACCCAGGTGATGGAATGCTCCCTCTTCCCAAAATTCTTCAAGATCTAAAAAAGTCAGGTTTTAAAAGATGTATATCTCTCGAATTATACAATCCAGAATACCATAAACTAGATCCATTAGAAGTTGCAAAAACAGGTTTAGAAAAAACATTAAAAGTAATTGAAACTGCTGGAGTTTGATCTATAATTGCTAGACTTCACAACACAAGCTATAACCAACTCAGCAAATCCGTTTATATTTTCAAAGAAAATAAAAACAACTATGTGCCCTTATATGACTTATGTGGTTCAAATAAACACGTCCATTCGAAACAATCAAAACAAGCCCCACCAATCCTCATTTTTTCCTACCTTTACCAAAAAAAATAAATGAAATATACTTCTTTACTTATCTGCTTCTTTTTTACTCTTAATTCATTTGCTCAGCAAATTATCGAGCCCTGCAAATTCGGCCAACCATTAATAGATGCCCTTCAGGACAGTTATACCCCAAATAATCCCCTTGGATACGGTCCGGCCAGAGATATTTTATATTCTGAAATCGACAACAATGGTCTAGAACTTTCAGGCATTTATACCAATTTTACGGTCACCTTGGTTGCTGGTGAAGATCCAAGCCAATCCGCCTATCAAAATGGTGCTGGCATCAATGCAGAACACGTTTATCCTCAATCATTAGGAGCAGGTGACGAACCAGCAAGAAGTGATCTCCACAATATTTTCCCGTCCAAAGTGAATGTCAACGAAAGTAGAGGGAATTGTCGTTACAATGAGGTCGAAGATAATGATACTGATAATTGGTATTATTTGGATACGCAAACAAGTAATACACCAAGCTCAAATATTGATTTATATAGTGAAAAGGATGAAGAAGATTGTGGTTTTGAACCAAGAGAAAGTGTCAAAGGTGATATCGCTAGAGCCATGTTTTATTTTTATACAACTTATCAATCTACGGCTAATGCCGCGAATTCCAGTTTTTTTTCCAATCAAAAAGATGTACTCTATCAATGGCATTTAGCTGATCCGGTAGACGCCGTGGAGCATAGAAGAGATAGTCTAATTGCGATGAATCAAGGCAACCATAATCCTTTTATCGTAGACAGTACATTAGCTTGGCGAGCATATTTTGTGGCCGATGCTTCTTACCCGGAAGGTGATCCAAACTGTTACAATGCAACGACGCCTGTAGGTGATGTTCAATCAGCTGATTGGATCAGTATTCCTTCAAATTTTATAGCAGATGAATTACGGATTTATTCTGAAAAAGATCAAGGAAA
>CAKZTD010000444.1 GCA_937921595.1 uncultured Saprospiraceae bacterium | reverse complement strand
TTACTTTTGAGTATATTTGTTCAATGTCTTTTCGATTTTAAAAAGTTTTTTTTTAAAACTCCCTTAAGTGTATAAAAGATCACTCCCTTAACTTTTTACACTTTTAGAATTGTAAAAGACATAGCAGCATTTTTTGCTGTGCCCCGAGTGCATCTCTATCCGTAGAGATGCATTCTTGTTTTAATCCAATCCATTATTTTTATTTCCAAAGTTGAAGAAACCATTTTCCAGTTTCTTTGTTTTAAGTAACGGGACAGAATTATGTTGATTTATTTTTGATTTTGAAATTTTTATAAAAAATTGAATAAAAGGATATAATATTTAATTATTTCAATAATAATTAAAATATAAATTATTATAATTCCATCGAACTACTTCTGTAATAGAACTTAACTTACATACATGAAGAAACCAGAAAAATTAAACTGGAAATCAAACTTCCAAGCACTCAAATATATTCCTCGATTTTTTAAACTCATCTGGAATACCAACAAAGGTCTTTTTCTCACGAATGCGCTTTTTCGGATTATCAAATCTATGCTTCCCATCTTGCTTCTTTGGGTTGGAAAATTGATCATCGACGAAGTCATATTCCAATCCAATAATCCAGAAAAAGATTATGATCATATCTGGTTATTACTTGGCCTCGAACTAGGGCTTGCTGTTTTGTCTAACCTCTTAAACCGAGCCATCGGACTGACCGATGGTTTACTTGGGGATTTATATTCTAATAAATCTTCGGTGGAGTTAATTCAGAAAGCAGCAAAAATGCAATTGAGTCAACTCGAAGATTCAACTTTTTATGACAAACTTGAAAGAGCTCGACGACAAACCAATAATCGGGTAACACTAATGTCTGCTGTCTTGAGTCAAGCTCAGGATTTGATTACCGTTGTTTCACTGGTTACTGGTCTTATTGTTTTTCAACCTTTTCTAATTTTACTTTTATTAATTGCAATTATTCCTTCTTTTTTAAACGAAATAAAATTTAGTCGACAAAGTTATTCTTTGGTAAGATCCTGGACTCCTGAAAGGAGGGAGTTGGATTACCTGCGATTTATCGGAGCTAGTGATGTGACGGCTAAGGAAGTAAAATTATTTAGCCTTGCAGATTTTATTAGTGACCGTTTTTCAAGACTTGCCAATAAATATTACCTCGCCAATAAAGCACTCGCCATTAAAAGAGCCGTTTGGGGAAGTTTATTTAATGTCATTGGAGACCTGTCTTATTATGGTGCTTATGTCATCATTGTGATTAGAACCGTCGCCGGTATCATTACCATTGGAGATTTGACATTCTTAGCTGGCTCTTTCCGAAGTCTTCGTAATCAATTGCAAACCATCTTTCAACGCTTTACCAAAATCACAGAAAGTGCGCTCTACCTAAAAGATTATTTCGACTTCATGGACATCGACCAAAGTCAGAAAATAAAAATTTCTAATCCCGGAGCAATCGAACCAGTTGCAAAAGGTTTTACTTTCGAAAATCTTTCTTTCAAATATCCTGAATCTGAAAACTATGTTTTAAAAGATATAAGCTTCACCATCAAAGCCGGAGAAAAGATGGCCCTTGTTGGTGAAAATGGTGCTGGAAAAACAACCTTGGTGAAATTACTCCTTCGCATGTACGAACCTACCGAAGGTCGAATTCTCTTGGACGGAAAAGATGTCTGGAGTTTTGATGCCGACGAATATCAAAAACTATTTGGCGTAATCTTTCAGGATTTCGTTCGCTACTATTTCACAGCAAAAGAAAATATCGCCGTTGGAAAAATCGATGAATTGAGCAATCAAAATCAAATAGAATATGCGGCAAAGAAAAGTTTAGCAGATCAGGTTATCGAAGGTCTTCCTGAGAAATATGACCAACCACTTGGTAAGCGTTTCCATAATGGAAAAGAACTCTCCGGTGGTCAATGGCAAAAGGTTGCGCTCGCTCGTGCCTATATGAAAAATGCAGAAGTAATTGTTCTAGATGAGCCAACAGCTGCCCTCGATGCCAGAGCAGAGTTTGAAGCTTTTGAAAGATTTACGGAACTTTCAGAAGGCAAAACGGCGGTATTGATTTCTCACCGTTTTAGTACCGTTCGAATGGCGGATCGGATTTTAGTTTTAAAAAATGGAGGCATTCTAGAAATTGGTACGCATCAGGAATTGTTAGATAATGAAGGCCTTTATGCGGAATTATTTAATTATCAGGCGCAGGGGTATAAGTGATCAATCGTTCTGCGAACGATAGTGATAAGGGATAGATTCCGATAAACCGGAATAGGGATAGATCGACTGTGCCGATAGAGAAGAGAGCGCAGAGGGGAGGAGTTTATTTTACAATTAAAACTATTTGTTAAAAAATAAAAACATTTTTGTTTTAAATAAATTTCTTTTTATTTTCGTTATTGATTTTACTACCCTAATCTAATTTTCAAACTATTAAAACTTTAAAACATGAGTTACTTAGAAAAAGCAAAGCACTTTCAACAATTGCAAGGAGAAGGAAAAACCTGGGAAGCATTTGAGCAATACTATGCAGAAGATTGCAAAGTGATCGAAATGCCTACGGGTGTGGTCCGAGAAGGAAAAGAAGCACAACGAGCAGCAATCAAAGAATGGTTTGGGATGGTGGAAGAAATGCATGGAGGTGGAGTAAAATCTATCACTGCTAATGAGGAAGATGGTACTACTTGTTGTGAGACTTGGTTCGATATTACTTTTAAAGGAGGTGGACGAACGAAGATGGAAGAAGTGGGCGTACAGAAATGGAGAGATGGTCAAATCGTTGAAGAGCGTTTTTATTATAATGCTCCTCCTCAACAACCAAAAGGCTAGGATTTAAAATCTCCCTTAATTGAAAATGCAGTAATGAAAATTCATTACTGCATTTTTTGTTTACACTATTTTGATGTCTTAGTTGTACTCTTACTCATCCAAATTATGCACAAACAATCCACTCCGAAGTTTCGGCTCAAACCAAGTAACCTTAGGAGGCATAATCAGATCATTATCCGAAATCGTAATCAACTGTTTCATACTCACCGGATACATAGCAAAAGCAATTTTCATTTCACCGCTATCTACTCTTTTTTCTAATTCACCAAGCCCTCTCATTCCTCCAACAAAGTCTATACGTTTGTCTTTCCTAAGATCAACAATGTTAAATAAAGGTTCTAAAACATTGTTAGATAAAATGGTCACATCCAATTGTCCAACCGGATCTGTATCATCATAAGTTCCTTCTTTTGCAGCAAGTTTATACCATTGATTATTCACATACATTCCAAAAGTATGTAAGGTTTCTGGACGATATTGACTATCCTTTTTTTCTATTGAAAAATGCTCAGACAAACGCTCCATCAATGCTTCTTCGCTTAATCCATTAAGATCTTTCACAACTCGATTGTAATCCAAAATCTTCAATTGATTGTCTGGAAAGACAACTGCCATTAAATAATTATCTCTTTTTTCATCAGAAGCCTCCCCTGCCCTCGCCTCTCTCAATTCACGGCCAACTAATGCTCCCGCAGCTGTCCGGTGATGCCCATCTGCGATATAAATACTTGGAACTTTCGTTTCAAAAAGCTGCGAAATTTGATTCAATTTTTCAGCATCATCAACGACCCAAAGGGTATGTTTAATCCCATCATCAGCAACAAAATCGTAAGTAGGTGTTTTACTTTTTTCTTGGTTTACGATATCATCAATATCACCTACCTGAGGATAAGAAAAGAAAACAGGTTCGTAATTTAATTTGCTGGCACGGACATGATTCTTACGATCTTCTTCTTTATCTGGGCGAGTGAGTTCGTGTTTTTTTATCGTATTATTAAAGTAATCATCGATCGCACAACAACCGACTAATCCGGTTTGCTCATGACCATTCATATTCAATTGATAGATATAAAAACAGGCTGATTTATCTTGAGCCATAATTCCTTCTTTCACTAAGCTATCAAAATTTTCCTTTCCTTTTTGATAAATTTCAGGGGCATAATGATCAAAATCTCCAGAGAAATCAATCTCTGGTTTGATCACATGATAAAAAGAAGCCGGATTGCCTTCTGCTTCCGCTTTCGCTTCTTTATCATTCAATACATCATAAGGTTTACTGGCAACAGCTTGCACTTTTTCTTGAGTAGGCCTAAAGGCTTTAAATGGAGTAAAAGTAGACATGGTATATTTGGTTTTACATTAATTTAAATATTGGACTCTATTTTAAGTCCCCTTATTTTCAAAGGCGCAAATTTAAATCTTCATAGCTTATTGCCCAAATAAAGTAAGATATAGTTCTTGATTTATTTGATTAAAACAAGCCTCTCAGCTCTATTTTGTTTTAAATATCGTAGTTTAGAATAAATTACTACACACTTTTGTAATCAAATTTTTAAAATGAGTGAATGAGTGAATTGATGAATGAGAGAATACCCTTTCAGATGTAACAAGAACAAGCTTTATGCTAAAATTTTTTCCGAATATTCACTCATTCTTTCATTCACTCATTCTGAAAACGAAATATTGAGTAAATCACTAAAAATTAAAAATTTACTCGAAAAGTGTATAGTAGTTTAAGTTTAGAATATTATTGCAACATTATAGAAAGGTAAAGCCAAAATAACTTAATTACAGTTTCACTCAAAACTATAAATTTAAACCACCGAAGCATTGAATTTTTATGCGTTCCTTTTTCAACTATTTACTTCATCAATTTACTTTTATTTTATCCATGATTAAAACAGTGGCTCTGTTTTCTTTTTTCCTTTTCTCGCTCTCTATTTCTTCTTTAGCTCAGAAAGGGCAAGATAGATTTTTAAATAATTCTGAACTTGAAAAATACAAAGTCATTCACCATGGTGTAGAAGATGGTCTTTCCCAAGGGACTGCTTATTCCATTTTAAAAGATAGTAGAGGTTTTATGTGGTTTACATCTTATGAAGGACTCAACCGTTTTGATGGTCACCAATTTACGGTTTATTCAGAAAGCCCAAACGATAATAAATCTATAAAAGGCAGTCAAACTTTCGGTTTAGTCGAAGACCCATATGGCAACATTTGGACTGGAACAGATATATGCTTAAATCAATATTTAAGAAAATCTGACCAATTTGACTTTGTTTTTATGCTAGATAAAAACGGTCTAAATCAAGCATCTGTCAACTATCCTTTTTATGCAGACAGTACCGAGGTTTGGTATATAAATAACAAGGAAGGAATTTTAGCTTATGACTTTATTAAAAAACAAAAACGAACCATTTCTTCCGATTTTTTATATCGTCATTCTAGTTATATTATTAATTCAACACTTTGCACACAAGATGGTAAAATATGGTATAGAGATGAAATTGGATTAGCTTGCATCGATCCAGATACGGGAAAGTACAAGTGGTATTTTTCTAATAATGCAAACAACGTTTTAGGAAATCCTACGAAGATAAATTGTTTCTATCAAGATAAAGATGGGGTCATCTGGCTTGGCTATGGGAATGGAATTATCCGATATAATTTTGACGCTGACCATCTAAAAAAAATAAATCTTGATCAACAGATATCAACTCCTGTAGTTGACATCCAAAAAGATAGCCAAGGTTTTCTTTGGCTAGGGACCGAACAAGATGGATTAATTCAATATTCAGAATCTCAAGGCATCATTAATCATTTCCGTGCAAAAGGTACGAGTCGCCAGCGATTAACCAGCAATGGAATTACAAGTGTCTTTGTAGATGATCAGGATTTAGTATGGATAAACACCGACCCTGAAGGTATTGATCTTTTAATCCCTGATCTTAAACCCTTCAAAAGGTACAGCTCGGATTTTTTTGATCCATTATTTTTTTCTACTAAAGGTGTAAGATGTTTTTTAGAAACATCAAATGAAAACATTTGGATTGGAACTCAAGAGGACGGATTAATCATTTTTGATCCTACACTAGATCAAATCAAAGAAAGAATTATTCCTGGAGATCGTGGCTTTACTCCTAATAGTGCTACCTGCATGATTCAAGATACTGAAGATAGAATCTGGGTAGGTACTTATGATGGTCTTTACCTTTCTAAAAATCAAGGGAAAAGCTTTCAAAAAATCATTAACCATTCCAGAAAACAAAATACGGTCTCTAGCAACTTTATTAGTGATCTTATTGAACTTCCTAACAAAACTATTGTTTTCGGATCTGAAGAAGGTATTTATTATATCCCGAATAACCAATATGATCCTATAGCAATTGATACACTTCAAACTATTGTTTCAGGAAAAATGTACCTATCAGGTAATAGTCATTTAATCGTATCAGAAAATCATAAAGGGTTTCATATTCTAAAAATATCGGAATGGTTTAATAATAATTTCCCAAAACCATCCAACAAACAGGCTGTCATTAATTTCCTTCCACAATATAACGTTAAACATTATTACGAACCTGAAGGTAATGATACACTTTGGATAGCAACTAATACAGGATTAATCAAAGCAAGACATACAGAAAACTGGTCTCAATTAGAAATAATAAAAAATTACACGAGAGATAATGGTCTTCCTAGTAATTATATTTATAGTGTAATCCCGGATGACGATCAACGATTGTGGCTGAGTACAAATCGAGGAATTAGTTGTTTCAATCCCAAGTCTGAATCCTTTGTAAACTATTCTATTGATGATGGTTTACAGGGTTTTGAATTTAATACTAATTCTTTTCTAAAAACTATTCACGGGGAATTTTACTTTGGAGGAACAAATGGATTTAATCGATTTCATCCAAATTTTAAAAAGAATAAAACAATCCCACGTCTTCAAATTACAGGTTTAAAAGTAAACGATAAACCGTTTCAAAAAGTAAGTTACATTGGTGAGCAAACATATATTTCTTTATCTTCTGAAGAAAATACTTTTTCAATTCAATTCTCTGCTGTAGATTATCAAAGTAATGGAAAAAACAAATACCGAGTTTTTCTTGAAAATTACGATGAGAGTTGGAATGATCTAGGTTTTAGTAATAGCATTCGATATACAAAAGTCCCTCCTGGAGATTATCATTTCAAACTTGCTGCGTCAAACAATGATGACATTTGGACAAACTCTATTAGGACATTAAACATAACTGTAGCCACTCCTTGGTACAACACCTCTTTAGCTTATCTTGCTTATCTTCTCCTTATTGGCTTTTTATTCTTCCAAATTTATAAAATTAGATTACGCAGAAAAATCCTCAAACATCAGTTATTATCTGAACAAGAAGAAGCCCTTCGTCTCAAAGAACTCGACACTTTCAAAACTCGGTTTTATTCAAATATCACTCATGAATTTAGAACACCACTAACCGTCATTCAGGGCATGGCCGATGAGTTGAAAAAAAAGCCCGAACAACAATCGCAAAAGAAATTAAACCTCATCATAAAAAATAGTCGCAACCTTTTATCACTTGTCAATCAGATGCTTGACCTCTCGAGACTTCAAGCTGGAAAATTATCTTCAGATTTAAGTCAAGAAGATATCATTGCCTTTTTAAAATATTTGGTTGAATCGCATGAGTCTTTCGCCAAATTACAAACTCTGGGTTTACAATTCTATTCAGAAGAGCAGGAATTAGTAATGGATTTTGATGCTAAGAAACTAGAACGAGTAATCACCAATTTATTGTCCAACGCCATAAAATTTACCCCAGAACATGGAAAGATTCTTGTCGTCGCCAAGAAGGTGAATAAAAATAAAAAACAACTTTTACAAATAAAAATTAAAGATAGTGGTATCGGAATATCCGCAGAACAATTGCCTTATATTTTTGATCGCTTTCATCAGACGAAAGTTATTCACAACAATCAGGGCACAGGTATCGGATTGGCATTGGTCAAAGAATTGACTGATATCATGAAAGGGACCATTCAAGTCGAAAGTGAACTCAACAAAGGGACTACTTTTTTATTGAATCTTCCTATTCAACATCTAGCACCTTTGAGTACTCGAACCTATCAACACGAGTTTACGCCAATTCATATTTTAGAAAACGCAACAAAACAAGAATCACTTTTATCAGACAATGACCTCCCTATTCTCTTAATCATCGAAGACAATGTCGACGTCACTTATTATATCCAAACCTGCCTTGAAGACCAATACCAAATCCTCACCTGTCCTGATGGAAAATCGGGTGTTGAAAAAGCTCTTGAAGTTTTGCCAGATATTATCATCAGTGATATCATGATGCCAGAGATGAATGGTTTTGAAGTTTGCAAAAAATTAAAAGCAGATGAACGCAGTAGCCATATCCCAATTATTCTCTTAACCGCCAAAACCAATTCGAAAGATAAGATTGCTGGATTATCTCATGGTGCTGATGCATACCTCACTAAGCCTTTTGAAAAAGAAGAGCTAATCGTTCGATTGGATAAATTACTACAGGTCAGAAAAACACTCCAGTTAAAATACAGCAATACCTTAATCAGCAGTTCAGATTTCCAAGAAAT
>CAKZTD010000443.1 GCA_937921595.1 uncultured Saprospiraceae bacterium | reverse complement strand
GACATCCCTTTGGTTTTGACGGAATGCGAATTGTATTCAGGAAAGACGGATAAGCAGGAAGATCAAATGAGCCAATACCTCAACAATGGAAAAATAGTGATGGCACCCAATGATCGTTACTTAAAATTACAATTTGCACTTTTAGATTATACCAATACCAAATCTATTCGCTACGCTTACACGATTGACGAAGCGCAAGGCTGGAACGAAGGTAGAGAGAATGCCATCAATATCGGAACGCTTCCTTATGGTGATCATATCCTGACGGTAAAAGGAATTACTGCAAACGGGATTCCTTCAAAAAACACTTTACAAATTCCGATAACTGTTTTAAGGCCATTTTATATGCAATGGTGGTTTATCGCTTTGGGATTAATCAGCATAATCGCATCGGTTTTTTTAGTTCAAAAAGCAAAAACAAAAAGACTTCTCCAACGCCAAAAGGAATTGGAAGAAACAGTTGCCGAACGAACACAAACGATCAGCGCCCAAGCAGAGGAATTACAAGAAATGGACAAAGCCAAATCTCACTTCCTTGCGAATATTTCTCATGAATTTAAAACGCCCTTGACACTGATATTAAATACACTCGAAGAAGAACATCAGGACAAAATAATGCAAGCCGTTTCCAAAATGCAGGTCCCCAATTCTGCGACTGTTTTCGATCAGCGAACCCTTTCTAAAAAAGAATTGGATATCCTTCGAAGAAATACTTACCGTTTACAAACTTTGATCGATCAAATTCTTGATCTATCTAAATTAGAAAATAAACAACTGGAACTTCAAGCTGCTCCTGCAGATTTTGAAAACTATCTCAAAGAATTAATTTCTAGTTTCGAAGACTTAGCAAAGAATAAAAACATTGCGATTCGTTTTATTCCTCCGATCGAAATTGATCCTGGAAACGAGGGCAATATCGAGCTCTATTTTGATCAAGAAAAAATGGACAAGATTATTTACAATCTCTTGGGCAATGCAATTAAGTTTACACCTGAAAATGGGAATATAGAAATCACTTTACATCGAAATAATAATGCATTAGCATTAAAGGTCAAAGACTCAGGAATTGGAATTCCAAAAGAAGATTTACCTCAAATATTTGATCGTTTCTATCGAGTCAAAAGAGCCGATCAATATGCTTACGAAGGAACAGGGATCGGGCTGGCTTTGGTCAAAGAATTAACCCTTTTGCATCATGGTCAGATTACTGCAGAAAGTGTAGTCGATCACGGCACTTGCTTCACCCTTTCTTTTCCTTTAGGCAAGGCCCACTTAAAACCGGAAGAATTGGCAGTAGATATTCCTTTAGGCTTTCGCCAAAAAATAGGGATGCAAACGATAGAACAGAATTATGACCCAATAGCTTTAGAAACCATAAGCAATGATTCAGAAAAACCCATCCTGCTAATCATCGAAGACAACGAAGATTTACGATACCACCAGCAAAAAAGCTTTGCTGATTCCTATCAGGTTTTATTAGCCAAAGATGGAGTCGAAGGAGTAGAAAAAGCGCTGGAGGTAATTCCCGATTTGATCGTCTGCGACATCATGATGCCCAATAAAAACGGTTATGAAGTTTGCGCCGAATTAAAAGCCGATGAACGCACCAGTCACATTCCGATTATCCTGTTGACGGCCAAAGCAGCCCAAGAAGAAAAGATTGAAGGCCTCTCTGTTGGTGCTGATGATTATTTGACCAAACCTTATCATCAGGCAGAATTAAAACTCCGACTGAACAATCAACTACGACACATCAAAAATATTCAGGCTCAATTTAGCTTGACTCAAACTACACAATCCTCCGCTCTCAAAACAACACAAACGCAAAACCCATTCATCAAAAAAATCTATGAAATCATTGAAGTCAATTACAAAGACCCCAACTTCAGCGTAGAAGAATTAAGCGCCGCCGTACACCTCAGCCGTAGTCACCTCTACCGAAAAATCAAAGCCCTCACTGGTGAAACCGCCAACAATTTAATTCGTACTTTCCGACTCCAGGAAGCTAAAAAATTATTAGAATCCATGGAAGTCAATGCCTCCGAAGTCGCCTACATGGTCGGTTTCAATTCCCCATCTTATTTTTACAAATGCTTCAAAGCTGAATATAACATCACCGCTGGTGAGTATGCCAATGCTCCAAAGTGATTTGTTGTAAGCTGAAGAATATAATTAGTTCCGTAGACCAAGAGTTTGGTGTCCTCCTTTGAGATTTTGACGTTAAGAAATTAAATCAAGTAGAGCATTTTTAAAATATTCCAGAGTGAAAATTGCCTGGCAATTTTTGCGACCTTGGAATGTTTGCGGGAGGCAAATTTAATTTTAGTCAAAATATCTAAAGAGGTGACTTTTTTTGTTTCTTTTTTCAGCTACTGGAAAAAAGAAAAAAGAATAACACATCATTTTTCCCCACATCACATCAATTCTACACACCCAATGGAACACTCTTGGCGATACTACCCACCATACTTATTAAGTGACGGATGAAAATAACTTATTGATAACTCCGTCTAATAACTTACTATAAAATAATTAGAACAAATGAAAAAAATCAATTTAACAATTGCCTTAATTTTAAGCTCCATCAGCTTTACAATGCTCTTTGCACAATCCGCCAATCTAAGTGTACAAGGGGTGCTCAGAACAGCTGAAGGAACCGCCGTAGAAAATGGAGACTATGACATTACTTGTAGACTATATACACAAGCAACTTTAGGTAACCCGATCTGGGAAGAGATTATACCTGATGTAAAGATAAAAGGAGGAATTTATAGTATTGTTCTAGGAGCTGGTTCGACACCATTAAATGTAGCTTTTGACCAACCCTATTTTATAGGTGTATCCGTTGACGGAGGAACAGAAATGATCCCCAGAGCTCGCTTGACCTCTTCGCCTTATGCACTTTCCTTGATCGGTAGTGATAACATTTTTCCAAACTCAGGAAGCGTTGGTATCGGTAATCCTAATCC
>CAKZTD010000442.1 GCA_937921595.1 uncultured Saprospiraceae bacterium | reverse complement strand
TGGTTGTTTCTTGTCTGGAAAGCATTTTTTTCTCTTGTTTGCCGAGTGGCTAGTTTATTTTTTTCTTTTTCATGCTTGTCCATTAATGTACCCAATTGACTAGCGGTTCCTTTTCCAGAAGTGGTTAATTTAGTCTGTTCGGTTCTTTGTTTTTCCGCTAGCGTTTGTGCTTCTTTTTTGTGTCTGGTTTCAATTTGGAATTGTGATTCCTGAGCGTTTATATTTCCCATAAACAAAATGGTAAAGATTAAAATGGATGAGATTAATTTTAGCTTTTTCATGTTATACGTTTTAAATTATTTTTTTAAAATTCTGATTAGAACTTGATCAAATGTTATTTTCTTTTTGCTCCGTTTTTTTTGAGAAGCTTTTTCATTTTTATGGTTTTTGCGACTTTTAGGATCAGCTTGCCTTCCGCATTTTTAGCGTTGACATCTGCTCCTGCCTTGATAAGTGCTTCGGCGGTATTCAATGCTTTTTTACCTTGCACAACAACGAGGTGTAATGCGGTATTTGCTTTTCCATCCTCTGTTGGAATATTTACTTGAGCACCTTTTTTGACAAGGACTTTAACCATTCCATAATTGTTACTTTGAGCAGCATGATGGATAAAGTATCTCCCCGAATTATCATCTACTAGAGTATTTGCATCCAAACCAAGATTAAGCAAAACTTCAGTAGTGGCATTAAATCCTTTTTTTACAGAAATCATTAACAAAGAAGGTTTTTTAGCATCTGCACCAGCATCAATAAGTTGTTGTAATACTACATTTGCACTGGCGTTTACCGCAGTGGAAAGGCCATGGTTGGGGTCCGCACCAGCGTCTAGCAAAATTTTAGGTATTGCCGGTTGATTAAAGGATACTGCTGCTTTGATCAATTCAGCAGGACTTGCATCTGCGCCAGCTTTGACTAGTTTTTCAACAACAGATGGAAAATTGCCTTTGATCGCAATGAGTATCCCATCATCTGGATTTGCATCGGCATCTAATAACATAGATACAATGGCAAGATTCCCCTTCTTACTTGCAGTTTTGATATATGCGGTTTTATCTCCTTTCGCTCCATTCTCAAGACACCATTTTACCCAATCCGATTTTTCTTTTTCAATAGCAATAAGCATCACAGGATTAGGATCTGCACCAGCGTTCAATAAAGTTTTTACGGTGTTTGTATGATCATTATTGGCTGCGGATAAAATGCCATCATCCGGAGATGCGCCAGCTTTTAATAAAATTTTTACGATCTCATCATTCCCTTTTTGACTGGCGATATTGATGTAAGAAGGCTTATCACCTGCAGCTCCTTTTTCTAAGCTTAGGTTAACCCAGGCGATATTTTCTTTTTCAATGGCGATAGGCATTAATGGATTCGCATCCGCTCCTGCATTAAGTAAAATATTTAGAGTACTAGTGTGATCATTTTTAGCTGCAGCGACCACACCTTTATTGGGGTCAGCTTTGTATTTGAGCATACTTTTTAAAAGGTTATCATAGCCAAGACCAGAAGTATGGGCAAAGGTATGGTTCGGATCTGCTCCTTTATCTAAAAGAAAAAGAAGCATTTGACTATTTTTTTTATTTACAGCTGCATACAGACCTTCCGTCGGCGATACTTTTCCATCGGCCATTAATAACTCTACCATGGGGAGATGGTCTGAACCAACTGCATTTGCAAATTGCTTTGATGCATCAGCGTGATGCTCTTGGATAGCAATGCTTGCTAATTCTGTATCTCTTTTGCTTACAGCATACTCAAGTATTGTATTCCCTCCTTTGATTGATGAGGGCATCGCACTCGCTACACTATACACGAGGTCTGAGATGTCTGATGATATCGCTTTTGTAAGCGCATGGTTGGGGTTCGCTCCCTGGCTAATTAATATATCGGCCATCATGAAGTTTTTTGAATCTACAGCGGTATCAAACATTCGGTTTGTGATTGTCACTTTGCCTGGAGCATTGTCGACTATTGCCTGGAACAATTGAAGATCGTTTTTTTGAACTGCTTTTTCTGCTGCATGTTCAGTGCTAGCTCCTGCTTTTACCAAGGTCACAATCAGTTCTTTGTTATTGCTTTGATTAAAAGCTTGGTCTAAACATTCGGTAGTGATTTTGGGATTTTGCTCTAAGATTGCGTCAACAATGGAAGTGTTTGATGGTTGCCATTTTTGAATGGCTAATTCAAAGGCAGATTTCCCTGATTTATTTTTTGTATTGATATCTGCTTTATTATCAAGAAGTAAAGTGACGAGCGCTTCATCTCCTTTATTGACCGCTTCATGAAGTGCAGTTTCGCCTTTGTTATTTTTTGTGTTGATATCTGCACCAAGGCTAATTAATTCTTCTACATCTTCCTGTTTTCCATTATAAATAGCTTGATGAAGTTTCGTATTTCCATTAACATCAATTTCGTTGATAGCTGCTAAGCCAGATCCTCCTTTTACGGTAACTCTTTTTGGCTGACCCGATATTTCGATGCGCTGAGCTTTTAAAATATTTCCTCCAAAATCGAGGCTTAATTGATCGTTTGATATTACCGTTATTAATACTTCCTCATTGCTATTTCTGGAAAACCCTTCGTATTTTTCAATGACACTTTTCGTTCGATTTAATTCATAAATGTCATTAGTGCGAATATCATAAAGGATCAGTTTGTCATCACTGCTAGCAAATATCTTTAAACTTCTTGAAGCTGCTGTTATATTCCAATCTCCTAATAAATGAGAAACGCCATCGCCATTGGTTGTTGAAATACTTGATAAGGAACTTTGTTTTTTTGTGAACCGATGATAAGGGCCATCCCCGAAAGTAATTGAAAAAGAATAATTGTTAGAAAATCTGATCCAGGTATTTCCTTGTGCTTTCTTGAGTTTTCCATTTATAGAATCCCATATATAGCTACCAATTATTTTCTTTTGCATTTTTGATGCCTCCCTTCTATCATAATTTTTCAAGCCATCGGATTCGTTTGAAAGCGTATCAATAAAAAAACCATCATGAGAGGTATAAACTCGAAACAGAGATATCAGTTTCTGGTTTTTTTCAAATTTGAACGTTCCTTTAATATCTTCTGCGGGGTTAGGCATTTTACTTTGAGCATTGACTATTTGAGCAAAGAGCAAGAAAATGCTGCTTAAAAAGCAGTAGAAACAAACCTTAATTCGTGTGCTAATTGTTAATTGAAAGGGAAAAAAATTCATTTGATTTGTTTTTTGGATTGAAAAGAATACTTGTATTTGTTAAGCTATTTTAAAAATATTGCTTGTTTAGAGATAGTTATTGATGAGCTTTCCTTTGCATGTGTCAAAGATGTAGTTTTACCATAAAACAGTCCTTCACATATTCCACATGGCAGTAAAAATACTAGCAGCTATTTTGCATTCGTTGAAAATGAGTAGGGGTAAGTATTTGATTCACAGTTACTTGCGTAACACATTGGGTGGGTAGCCAAATTCTTCAGAAAAAGAGCGAGAAAAATAGTTTGGATCACTAAATCCGACCTCGTAGGCAATCTCGGAGATATTTAGATCGGTAGTTTTTAGAAGTTCCATTGCTTTTTGGAGACGAATGGAGCGGATAAACTGAGAGGGTGTTTTACCTGTCAGAGCTTTGAGTTTACGATTGACTTGAGTGTTGCTCAGCTTAGCTGCTCTACAAAGATGGACGACAGCGAGATCCGAATCATCTATACGATCCTGAACGACTTTAATCAATTTTTGAAGAAAAATATCTTCAAGCGTAGGTTCTGTTTTTGACTTTTCAGATTTTAAAATTCCGATAGTTTCTGAATAACGTTTCTGTAAATTTTTCCGAAGTCCAATCAATTTTTCCAGGCGGATGAATAATTCTTCTTTATTAAATGGCTTGGTGAGATAGGCGTCGGCTCCACCTTTTAATCCTTCGATTCGATCTTCTGTAGTAGCTTTTGCAGTTAATAAAATAATAGGAATATGGCTGGTCCGTTCATCTGATTTTAAAGTTTGACAAACTTCATAACCATCTTTCTCAGGCATCATGACATCGGATATTATAATGTCTGGAATTGTTTGGAATGCTTCATCAATTCCTTCTTGGCCATCACGGGCGATTTCGATGTGGTAATCTTTTTTGAGCAGGCTTTCGATATAAGTGGCCACATCGCGATTATCTTCAATAATCAAGAGTGAAGGAGTTTTAGGGTCTTTCTCCAAGATGTTTAGATCCAGAGAAGGAACTGGTTTTTCTGATGATTGTAAGGGAGTGGAAGGCTCAATATATGTTGGGTATAAACGGTTGCCATCTTTATCCTGTTTTACTGTTTCCGAATCTTTTTTGATTGGTAATAGAATCATGAAGTCTGTTCCTGCTCCAAGTTTACTCTCCACGACGATTCTACCATCCATCATTTCTACCAGTTCTTTGGTGAGTGATAATCCGATTCCTGTCCCCGTCTCTTTACGAGTAGCAGAGGAATCACCTTGATAAAAACGGTCGAAAATATTGGGTAGATTTTCTTCTGAAATACCAATTCCGGTATCACTAACTTTTATTTGTAGCCAAGCAAGACCTTGCGTTTCTACTTCTTTTAAATGTAAAATAATTTTACCACCTTCTGGCGTAAATTTGATCGCATTAGTCAGTAGATTATAAATAATATGCTGGATTTTCGTTTCATCATAATTCATAATTAATTCCTTTACTTCCGGATAAAAAGTCAAGCGAATTTTCTTCTCCACAGCCATAGAATAAAAGGACTCCGTGAGATATTGTAGGTAATTGACAATATCTGCCTGTATTTTATTCATTTTCAAAGTTCCGGAATCAAGCTTAGATAAATCGAGCAGTTGATTAATCAACCGTAGTAGATTCTTACTGTTTCTGGTAATGAGTTTTTTCTCTTGAGAATGCCCTTCAATGTTACTGGTCATTCCCATGATGACGGTTAAAGGTGTACGGAATTCGTGGGTGATGTTGGTGTATAACCTGGATTTTAGTGCGTCCAATTCTGTCAGTCGTTTTGCCTCCCTTTTCTCTAATTGCCGATGAAGGTTGAATCGATATACACTATAGGTTCCACCGAAAAACAAGAGGATGTATGCAAGGTAAGCCCAGATTGTTTTCCACCAAGGAGGGCTAATATGAACTTCTACGACTGCTTCATTTGGACTCCAAAAACCAGCGGCTGTCTTAGCTTTTACACGAAAGGTATAAGTACCTGGGTCTATATTCGTATAATGGATTTGTGTATTTGTTGTGGCGCTTTGCCAGTCTTCTTCATAAGGATGGAGTTGGTAAAAATAAGTAGTTTCTTCCGCTTTATAAAAACTAGGCATCACGAAACTAAAACCAAAGTCTGAATCAAGGTAGTTTAGTTTTACTTCATTGCAAAAGCGCAGCTGCAAGGGTAGGGTAGAATCTTTTCCAATAGATTCTACAGGTTTGTGATTTAAGTAAAAATCAAGCAGGTGAACGGGTGGTGCATAATCCTTTTTTGGAAGGCTGTCTGGGTGAAAACGAATCACTTTTTCAGCAATAGAAAAATATAAAAACCCTAGGCTATCTCGAAACGGAGATTGATACAATATCGTCTCAGTAGGTAATCCATCATTGGTATCATAGTTTGTAAATACCCCGGTTTTTAAATCAAGTTTTTGTAGTCCTTTTGGGCTTCCGATCCAAAGATTTTTATCGGCATCTTCAATAATCGCTTGGGCTTGGTTATGTAGCAATCCGTTCCTTTCGCCATAATGTTTAAAACTTTCCGTTTCCGGATTGTAGATACTCAAGCCATTAGTAGCGTAGCAATAAAACCGACCTTCTGAGCCCGGAAATATGAAATAAATTTCGATGCTTGCAGTAGGGTTTTTAGGATAAAATAAATGATGTTTTCCTTGTTTAGTTTCTAGATTATAATATAGAACGCCCTTTTTTGTTCGAATCCAAATACTCTTTTTATCATTAAAAAATACCTCATCACCAAATATCCGATTGTTTGTCAGATCCGGAAAAGCAGCATCTAATTCGGGACGAAGATTGATCCACTTATTTTGTTTGTCATCAAAGTAATTCAGTTTAATCCAAGGGGTGCTTTTCAGATCATTTTTTAACCAACCTTTTAATGGTAGGAGGGTGTTTTGTTTTGTCGTGAGATCATAGCGATATATTTCATCTGTATTGGGGTTCCGAAGATGAAGAATGTTTTTATCTGCGGAAAGCGCAAGACTTCTTCCTCTCATGTTTGAAAACCAAGCTGGGATGTCAGTTTCTACAAACTGCTCCTGTTCTATATCAAAAACTTTTAAGCCTTCCCTTGTATTCATTAGTACAAGTTGATCGTCGAGATGAAGAGCCTGCGACATTCCAAATTCAGCGATTGTTTTAAATGGATTATCTATGGTATGGGTCACACTGATCCCTTCTCCAATGACATGAAACCACATGCTTTGCGCTTTATCCTGATAGGTGTCAATAATAGTAGGAATGGGAATACTTGCTGGGTCATTATCATCGTGTTCAAAAACCTTTGTTTCACCTGAAACAGGATCATAACGAAAACCTTCGCCCACTCCGCCGAACCAGACTTCACCATTTTGATCACAGAGAACACAAGAAGGTGATTTGCGTTTTTTTGACGGATACTTTTCAGAAAGATCTTTAAACGTCAAAGCCTCTGGGTCAAATTCCCATAGACCTGAAAATGTTGAACTGATCAAAAGGTTGCCATTTTTCAATTCACAAATATCGGATGCTGGTTGCTCTCTGGGATCATCTTTAACGACAGGAAGTTTTATGTTTTGAAAGGTATTATTATCCGGTAAGTACTTGAAAAGCCCATCGTGATTACCAAGCCAGATCGTACCGTTTTCTTGTTGAAAAAATACCAGACCGTCCTGAAATAAATCACCAAAATTATCGAAAGTATTTGTCTCTATAGCGTAGCGGCATATGCCGTTGGTCTGGGTACCGATCCACATATTGCCTTTTTGGTCTTTGCGGATAAAATTTATACCATTGCCACATAAACTATTGGGATTGTCAGACTCATGTTGCAGTAATTCAAAGGTTTCGAATTGAGGATCAAAGATGTTAATCCCTGCCGGGGTTCCAGCCCAAATTTTACCGTCATCTGCTTCACAGATTCCAGTGACTAGATTACTGTTTATACTATTTGCTTTAGATTCATCAAATTGAAATAATTTGAACGTTTTACCATCGAATCGATTTAGACCATTCAAGGTAGAAATCCATAAAAAACCTTCTTGGTCCTGTAGCATGCTTTCTCGGTAGAAGGTGCCAGGGTGAGAAAGTCCGTCTTCCATGGTGTAGTTGTGGAAACGAAGTTCTTGCGCCAGGGAGAGTTTGAAGCTGGTCAGGAATAGCAGAAAGAGGAATATTTTGTTACGATAGTTATTCAAACTATAATTGTATTTTCTGGGGGTTATTTTTTGGGAATATACGACTTTCTTTTAAAATAGAATCTGTTTTATTTTGAATATGTGAAACAGATTCTATTAAAAAAATTTAGAAGAAAAGGTAAATGGGATTCTGTATCAAAATCCTTTTAAAATTTCCATTACGATCAATCGCATTTTAGGTTCCACTTCTTTTGCTAATTGAATCACATCTTCTAATGTTGTTTTTTTAATCTCGTCAATTGGAAAACATTTGTTAGAAACAACAGAGACAACAAAAATGGGAAGCTCCATATGTTTGGCAACGATGACTTCTGGAACAGTTGACATACCCACAACATCACCACCGATTTTGTGGATAAAATTATACTCAGCAGGGGTTTCTAAATTCGGACCTTGAAGGCAAAGGTAGACACCTTCGTGTGCTCGGATATTATTAGATTTAGCGATAGCAAGCGCCTTTGTATTTAGAGCTCGATCATAAGTTTCTTTCATATCAGGAAACCGTGGACCGAGTCGTTCATCATTGACACCGCGGAGTGGATTTTCTGGTTGGAGGTTAATATGGTCTTTTATAAAAATGATATCTCCTGCTTCGAAAGCTGCATTTGTACTTCCGGATACATTGGAGATGATTAGCCTTTCAATTCCTAAGAATTTTAAAACCCTGACAGGAAAAGTCACTTGTTGCATACTGTATCCTTCGTAATAGTGAAAGCGTCCAGCCATAGCAACAATTGATCGTCCAGCTAGCGTACCGAAAATTAATTTTCCTTTGTGACTTTGGACTGTAGAAACTGGGAAATGTGGAATGTCTTTATAATCGATAGTCGCTTCAACATCAATCTCGTCCACTAAATTTCCAAGGCCAGTTCCTAAGATGATTCCAAACTGTGGTTCAAAGGAAGTTTTAGATTTTATAAAAGCGACAGCTTCTTGTATTTGTTCGTAAAGCATATTGTAAACAGGAGTGAGGAGTGAGGAGTGAGAGGTAAGGAGTGAGCAAAACATCCTTCCTCTCACTCCTCACCTCTGATTAATCAACGATCATTGTATTTCTATCCAATTCTTGTTGTTTCATGTTTTTTGGTAAGTCTCTGAAATCGTATTGCTGATTTCTTAATTGCGGAATAAAACCTGCTTCGCGAATTGCTTCTTGAATACCATCAGCGGTAAACCTAAAAGCAGCACCTGCTGCAGAGACCACATTTTCTTCAATCATAATACTTCCAAAATCATTGGCTCCGGCGTGTAGGCAAAGTTGAGCAGTAGGTTTTCCAACCGTCAACCAGGAAGCTTGAATATTTACAATATTTGGAAGCATTATTCGACTCATTGCAATCATTCGAAGATATTCATCACCATTACAATTGTTTCTTGCTCGTTTTAATTTTTTAAGCATGGTGTCTTCATCCATAAAAGGCCATGGAATAAAAGCAAGAAACCCTTTTGCAGTATCTGGTTTTTCGGATTGTACCTGTCGGATGTCTACGAAATGTTCCATTCGTTCTCGATTCGTTTCGATATGTCCGAACATCATTGTAGCCGAAGTCGTCATGTTGATTTTATGAGCGGCGCGCATGACGTCAAGCCATTCTTTACCCGTACATTTTCCTTTAGAAATTAATCGTCTAACTCGATCATTTAAAATCTCAGCACCAGCACCAGGAAGAGAATCCAATCCGGCTTCTTGCAAAGCAGTCAAGACCTCTATATGTGTAGAGCCTTCAAGTTTTGTAATGTGCGCGATTTCCGGAGGACCTAAAGCATGAAGTTTTAAATTCGGATATAAAGATTTTAATTCTTTAAAAAGGTCAACATAATAGCTCAGTCCTAAGTCTGGATGATGTCCTCCTTGAAGAAGCAATTGTTCGCCACCAAAAGCAAAGGTCTCTTCAATCTTAATTTTATATTCTTCAATAGAAGTAATATAAGACTCCTCATGGCCTGGCCGTCTGTAGAAATTACAAAACTTACAGTTAGCAATACAGACATTTGTAGTATTAGAATTTCGATCAATAATCCAAGTTGCTGTATTTCCAGGTACATGATGTTGTCTGATTTTATTGCCAACATAAACCAATTCTGCCGTTGGGGCATTTTCGAAAAGGAAAACACCTTCTTCTACAGAAAGGAAATCTAAAGCTAAAGCACGTTTTAATAATATATCTACTTTCATATGATTGAGATCTTTTGTCAATTTAGAACAAAGATACAAAAGCTCTGTTCAGCTAAAAGCGATTTAATTTTCATTTTTTTTTGAAAGTTTAAAATTGATGATTCAGAAGGAGGCTTTGTTCTTCCTTAACCTAAAGCGAGGAATCTAGAGTTTCCGCTACCTATTGCGAAATGCAATAATATTATGTATATTTGTGGCAACTTTCAAATAGATCGGAGAGGGAACGGAATAGTTCCCTCTTTTTATTTTTAGTACCTGATGTAAGTAGCCTTAAAAGAAAGATGTCTATAATCGAAGAAATAATAGCTTTACTAGATAAAAAGTTTGAAGAAGAAGATTTCAACGACTGCTTTTTAGTTGAAGCAAATCATAATAATTCAAAATTGGAATTGTTCATTGATAGTGATTCTAATATTAATTTTACAAAGTGTAGACAGATTAGCCGATACTTAGAAGGGTTTATTGATGAAAATGGTTGGTTAGGTGAAAAGTACACCTTAGACGTATCTTCTCCGGGAATTACAAGGCCGTTAAAGTTCAAAAGACAGTATGTTAAAAACATCGGAAGGAAGATGGAGATTAAACTCAAAGAGGAAGGAGCTGGAAAGCAAACAGGAATTTTAATAAAAGTTTCTGACGATCATGTATACTTAGAAGAAAAAGTCCGTATAAAAGAAGGAAAGAAAAAAGTGAATAAAGTACTGACGCATGAAATCGCATTTGATAATATAGAAAAGGCGATTGTTAAGTTTTCTTTCAATAAGAAATAACGAAGCAAAAAAACAAGGAGTTCGAACAAGCTCCAACTATTATAAACTCTAAATTTTAAAAGTCATGATGAACTTAGTTGAAACTTTCTCAGACTTTAAATCAGGGAAAAATATTGACCGACCAACAATGGTTCGTGTCTTGGAAGATGTCTTCCGTACCCTAATCCGAAAAAAATTCGGGTCTGATGAAAATTTTGATGTCATTGTAAATACCACCAAGGGTGACCTTGAATTATGGAGGGTACGAGAGATTGTATCGGACGGTGAGGTATTGGATGATCGTAGCCAGGTTTCTATCTCTGAAGCATTAAGCATCGATGAGGATTATGAAATCGGCGAAGAATGTTACGAACAATTGCATCTTGAAGATTTTGGTCGACGGTCTATCATGGCTGCTCGTCAAACTTTGATCTCCAGAATAATGGAGTTAGAAAAAGATGAAATATATAAAAGTTATGTCGATCGTGTAGGCAATATCGTATTGGGTGAAGTTCACCAGATTTTGAAAAGAGAAGTGCTAGTGATTGACGATGCTACAGGTAATGAGTTGATTCTTCCACGAAACGAGATGATTAAAGGCGACTTCTTTAGAAAAGGAGACATGGTTAAAGGTGTGATCAGAAAAGTGGAGATGAAAAACAATACACCAGTTGTCATTTTTTCTCGTACTGATAATGCTTTCCTTGAAAAATTGATGGAGCAGGAAGTTCCAGAAATTGAGGATGGTTTGATCACTGTAAAGAAAATTGTACGTATGCCAGGTGAGCGTGCAAAAGTAGCTGTTGAATCTTACGATGATCGTATTGATCCAGTTGGTGCTTGTGTAGGTATGAAAGGATCTCGAATCCATGGTATCGTTCGAGAATTGAAAAACGAGAATATTGATATAGTCAATTTTACTACTAATAATTCACTATTTATCCAGCGGTCTTTAACACCAGCGAAAGTTAGTTCTATTGATTTGGATATGGAAGCGATGAGAGCTGCGGTTTATCTTGAACCAGATCAAGTTTCTCTAGCTATCGGAAAAGGAGGAACAAATATTAAGTTGGCTTCTAAGTTGACCGGTTTCGAAATTGATGTATTCAGAAATAACGATGAAATGGAGATCGACGATGTCGATTTAGAAGAATTTTCTGATGAGATCGAAGCGTGGATTATTGAATCACTTAAGAATATCGGATGTGATTCTGCACGTAGCGTTTTAGAATTGAGTCGTGAAGAGTTAATTCGAAGAACGGATCTCGAAGATGAGACCATTGATGAAGTACTTAATGTATTGAAATCAGAATTTGAAGACTAATTTTAGTCTTTTAAATAAATATAATTTTTAATTCACAGCAGATAAAGACTTTCAAATTGATCTGTTTTGCTTTATCTGCTGTGATTTTGCCACTTTTTTTGTGTAAATGGAACTAAAATCGTGCTTTTGAGCATTAATTAAAATGTTTATAGTGCGAAAGATGGAGTTTTACACTAAATTTGCGGCGAATTTTGGATTTATAATTTTCCAATTTTTTGACAAAATGCTTTATAAGATGAATTTTATTTCTTCACAAAACTGATTACGTTTTATGTAACCAATAGAATTTAAACTCTTATCGGAAAGCTTTTTTGTCTATCATTGGAATTTAAAACAGACGGACACTAAAATATTAGAATGGCAAAACGTCTTATTAAGATAGCAAAAGAACTAAATGTAGGTACCTCTACCATTGTTGACTTTCTTGTCGATAATGGTTTTGATATTGAAAATAAACCTACAGCCAAGGTTTCTGATGACATGATCGCTGAACTCACAAAAGAGTTCCAGGGGTCTATGGACATTAAGCAGGAAGCTGATTCACTTGTCATAGGTGTCCGACCAGCAAATAAAAAAGAACCTGTTGTAGAAACCCCACCACCTCCTCCGGCTCCTGAGCCAGAACCCGAACCAATTCCTGAGCCAACTCCTGAACCAGTTGTAGAGACTCCAGAACCTGAACCTGAACCAATTCCGGAACCGGAACCAGAGCCAGAACCAGAACCTGTTGTTGAAGAAAAACCTCCTGTTAAAGAAGTTGAAACGACTAGAGTTGGTTTGACTATAAAAGGTAAAATTGATTTAGATGAAGTCAATAAACCTCGAAAGAAGAAAGAACCAGTAGTAGAGAAAGTGGTAGAAGAAAAAGTAGAAAAGAAGGTCGAAAAAGTAGAGGAAGTAGTAGAAAAGGTCAAAGAGGAAGTTGTTGCAGAGACTAAAGAGGAAAAAGTCGAAAAAGTAGAAGAAGTTAAAAAGGAAGTTCCTCCAGCAGCAGCAGTTGATTATACTAAAGATGCTCCTGCTACAGGTGATATGGTTCGGGCAGAGACGCCTCAGCTTAAAGGATTGAAAATCTTAGGTAAGATTGATACTGATAAGCTTAAAAAACCTAAAAAGAAGAAGAAAGAAAAACCTGCGCCAGCTGGTAAATCTAATCAAGGAAAAACTGATACTCCTAAAACAGGAGCAGTAGGTGATGCTCCGAAAAAACGTAAAAGAAGAAGAAAGAAAGTTTCTATCGGGGATACTCCGAACCAAGGAGCTAGACCAGGTCAAGGTCAGGGCCAAGGTCAACAAAATAGACAAGGTCAAGGAACGGGGACTAGAAGACCTGCTCCTGGAGGAAGAAGAGATGCTGTTAAAGAAGTCAGTCAAAAAGAGATCGATGAAAAGATCAAACAAACAATGGCTAGACTTTCTGGTGGTGGAAAGAAAAAACGTCAAAAATTAAGAAGAGATAACCGGGATCGTCATCGTGAAAAACAAGAATTAATCGAGGCGGAAAAAGTAACCGGAAAATTACAACTAACAGAGTTTATCTCTGTATCTGAGTTAGCAAGTTTGATGGATGTTGCAGTTACGGAAGTGATTATGACCTGTATGAATCTTGGAGTGATCGTATCGATCAATCAACGACTGGATGCAGAAATTATCGAGTTAGTTGCAGAAGAATTTGGTCACGACTTAGAGTTCATCAGTGCTGAAGAGCAACTAGATGAAGAAGAAGAGATCGTGGATGATCCTGCATCTTTAATAGCAAGGGCGCCAATCGTTACAGTGATGGGACACGTTGATCACGGTAAGACTTCTTTACTGGATTATATTCGAAACGCAAATGTAGCTGACGGTGAGGCCGGAGGTATCACACAGCATATTGGAGCCTATGAAGTAAATGTAGGAGCAGATAAAAAGCGGATCACTTTCTTAGATACTCCTGGTCACGAAGCCTTTACAGCGATGCGGGCAAGGGGGGCGAAAGTAACCGATGTTGCCATCGTTATCATCTCTGCAGATGATAGTATCATGCCTCAAACAAAAGAGGCGATCAGTCACGCACAGGCTGCTGGTGTTCCTATCGTTTTTGCAATCAATAAGATTGATAAAGATGGTGCTAAACCAGAAAGAATCAAACAAGAATTAGCAAGTATGAATCTCCAGGTTGAAGACTGGGGTGGTGAATATCAATCTCAAGATATTTCTGCTAAAAACGGAACTAATGTTGATGAACTTTTAGAAAAAGTTTTATTACAAGCAGAACTTTTAGAACTCAAAGCAAATCCTGATAGAGTAGCTTCAGGAACAGTCATCGAGGCATCTCTAGATAAAGGCCGTGGATTCGTTACCAAGATATTGGTACAAACTGGAACCTTAAATGTTGGAGATCCTATCGTTGCTGGTGAGTATTCTGGAAAAGTAAAAGCGATGTTTAATGAGCGAGGTAAAAAAGTGAAAACTGCTGGACCTTCTACACCCGTTCTTGTTCTTGGTTTGAGTGGTGCACCTCAGGCAGGTGAGAAATTCAAAGAAACAGAAACAGAGCCAGAAGCTCGTCAGATTGCATCGAAGCGTGCACAAATCACAAGAGAGCAAACGAACCGTGCTAGTAAACGTATCAGTCTTGATGAAATCGGTCGTCGATTAGCATTAGGAACCTTTAAAGAATTGAACTTGATTGTGAAAGGTGATGTGGATGGATCTATTGAAGCATTAGCAGATGCCTTGATCAAATTATCAATTGAAACGGTACAAGTAAACGTTATTCATAAAGCGGTAGGACAGATTATTGAATCTGATGTATTGCTGGCTTCTGCCTCTGATGCAATCATCATTGGTTTCCAAGTAAGACCTTCTTTAGGTGCTCGTAAATTAGCAGAGCGTGAAGGTGTTCAAATTAAAGGATACTCGATTATCTATGAAGCACTTGATGAGATAAAAATGGCGATTGAAGGAATGCTTGAACCGACCAAGGAAGAGAAAATCGTTACACAGGTCAAAGTTCAAGAAGTTTATAAAATTAGTAAAATCGGAACGATCGCTGGTTGTTTGGTAGAAGAAGGTAAAGTGACAAGAAACACAATGATCAGATTGATCAGAAATGGTATTGTTGTTTATCCTGCTAAAGAAGGTATCGTTGGAGAGATTAGTTCACTGAAACGATTTAAGGAAGATGCCAAGGAAGTTAAGAAAGGAATGGAGTGTGGTATCAGTATCAAAAATTTCAATGATATCAAAGTAGATGATATAATTGAAGGTTATGAAATCGTTGAAGTAAAACAGACTTACGATAAGAAAAGATAATCGAATCGTCATTTGATGATTTAAAAATATTAATTTAAAACGACAGGACCTTTCCTGTCGTTTTTAGTTTTCCCTATTTTGATATGAATTTTATTTCCGAAATAGTAATCAACGGTCCAGTCAAAGATGTTTATCGTTATACGATAAGTCACAAGAACCTGAGTAAATGGGTAAATGATTTTAAAAGTTTTCAAGCAGTTAAAGGTCGGAACCGAGGAAAAGGAAGTACTGCTATTCATATCTATGAAGATAGTGCCGGTGAACTGAAGGTCAATGAAGAAGTCCTCGACCTTGTAACCAACAAGTCTTTTAAAACTCGTCTTTACCATAAGAACATGGACACTGTTCTAGAATTTCGTTTTCTCGATCATGGAACATCCACCAAAGTCATTGCAGATACTCGCATAAAATTAAAGCCACCGGTTTTTAATCTATTTTCCTTTTTTATGAAAGGAGGAATGAAGAAACAACAACAAGGGGATTTGCGGCGCTTAAAAAATGCGATTGAGGGGAGTCAAAAATCATGAAATGAAAGTGAATCTTGAATTAAGAGAAATTAGAAAAACAGATTGCCAAAGTATAAGTGAGTCCTTTCAAAAACAAGGATGGGACAAACCTGTTTCACAATACGAAACATATGTAGAGTATCAGGAAAAAGGAGAAAGAGATGTTATAATTGCAGAATGGAATCAAGAATTCGCAGGCTATCTTACGATTAAATGGAACTCTGATTATGAACCTTTTCGAAAAGGAGGAATTCCAGAAATTGCTGATTTTAATGTATTGAAGAAATTTCAAAGACTAGGAATTGGAACAGATCTGATGGATGAAGCAGAAAAGAGGATAAAAAAGATTTCAAGTCATGCAGGAATAGGCTTTGGTGTGTATAAAGATTATGGTGCAGCACAAATTCTTTACATAAATAGAGGTTACAAGCCAGACGGAAATGGATTAGTTAAAAACTCAATTCCTCTGAAATATGGCGAAGTAGTAACAATCGACGATAGTATCGTATTCTGCTTAACAAAGAAATTGTAAAAAATAAAACAGATAAAACCGTCCAATCTCTATTTCGATAAATCGAAATCTATCCCTTTAAAATTGTTACACAGGTTTAACTTACTCGACCACAAAGTGATACCCAAACCCTTTTAAAGTCACAATCTTAAGATTAGAATCATGGCGAAGATGCTCCCTGATTTTTTTGATATAAACATCCATGTTTCGGGAATTGAAAATCGAATCATCACCCCATACTTTCATTAAAATTTCTTTTCGGTCAACAGATTTATTTTTGTGGTTAGCAAAAATATTGAGCACCTGAGCCTCACGATTAGAAAGTTTTTTTACTTCATCATTATGATGGAGTTCAAATTTATTAGGGAAGAAAGTATAAGAGCCAAGCTTAATGCTCGAAGCACCGTTGTTACCATTATTGTTGTTGCTAAGATTCGAAAGCTTTAGGATGTTATTGATCCTAATAATCAGCTCTTCCATGCTGAATGGTTTCTTGATGTAATCATTGCCACCAGAATTAAAACCTTTGATAATATCCTGGAGTTGATTTTTTGCAGTAAGAAAAATGATAGGAAGCTCAGGTTGTTTTTCTCTGATTTCCGTTCCAATTGTAAATCCATCTTTTTTAGGAAGCATCACATCGAGTACACAAATATCAGGTTGAAAACTTTCAACGATCGGTAATACATTGAATCCATTAGTCAACATCTTTACTTCAAAGTCTCTGCTCTCTAAACTTTCTTTGACAATTTTACCTAGATAAAGTTCGTCTTCCACGTAGAGTATTTTAGTTTTAGTCATATTGTTTTGGTAGGCTGATGGTGAATTGAGTTCCAATATTTTTTTTACTGTCGACAGTAATTTTTCCATGATGCTTATTGACCACTCCGGCAACATAACTTAATCCAAGACCATGACCTTTAATATCATGTAAATCACCGGAAGGAACTCTAAAGAATTTATCAAAAATCTTACCCATGTAATCGGATGAAATGCCTATGCCTTTATCTTTTACGGAAAACTTGATTTGATTGTTTTCTTCTTCAAGCATCAAATCTATCTCCGGATTTTCAGGACTATACTTTAAAGCATTATCAATGAGATTGTAAATGACACTGGTAAGGTGAATACGGTCTCCTTCTAAAAAGAAAGTATTACCCTTAGTTTGGAAATTCACTTTAGCAGCAAATTTTTCAAACTGTAACTTCATAGAGCCGAGCACTTCATTGATGAGCAGGTTAATATCAAATTGTTCGATTTTTAATTCTGGTTCTTTCTTTTCAAAAAGAGACATTTTTAAAACCTTGTCAACAAGGATCGTTAATCGATTCAGTTCGTGTTTTGAAATATCAAGATACTCTTTGGATCGAGCTGGATTTTCCATGGCATTGAAACTACTCAAAGCTTCGATCGCTACACCGACCGTAGTAATCGGTGTCTTCAACTCATGCGTTACATTGCTGATAAAATCATTCTTGAGCTCAGTCAATTTACGTTGTTTTTCCAGACTTTGCCAGATCATAAAAAAGCTCAAAAGAATAACGCTGAAGAGTAAAATTGAAAAAAGTGTTTGAGGAAGAATTTTTTTAAATAAGAAAAAGCGATAATTCGGAAAATATAAAGCGTAGCCTCCGCCTCTTAAAATATCCGTTTGAGTACTGGAGTAAAAACCAGTTTCTTTTTTGCCATCTTTTAATAAAGCGAGCTCATAATCTTGTGGAAGATTAGAGGTAGGCATCATTCCTTTTAATTCATCATTTAATAATTCTTGAGTTAGATTGTTCTCTTCACAATCTTCTAAGAAAGGATGTGAAAAAAGATCACTTGAATCAGACGTTGCGACGAGGAAGCTTAAAGAACCAAAACGTTTGTCTTTTTGATATGTACTGACATCTGTTCGGATGTCTATTCGTATTGCTGTGTCGAGATTTGGAATTGAAGTAGAGGTAGTATGAACGGACTTTTTAATATTATCGACATAATCCGAATTTATTCCAAAAGCAGTTTGTAAATCTGAAAAAGTCGTACTGTCATCACAAATCAGATTGTTAATGTCTAAAATTGCAATCCGTAAAATTGAATCCTCGATTTCTCGGATAGCATCCATGAAAATTCGATCAGATTGTTCTCGCAAGTTTTCTTTCTCCTGGTCATAGGAACTTTTCAACCAGACTCCCTGAAAGAGCAGCAAGAGTAGCAAGCTCCCTAAAATCAGAAGTGCCGGCAGTTTATTTTTATTAAAGAAATCCATATTATTTTATTCGAGTATCTATTCAAAAATAAGGAGATTCTATCTTAGATGTGAGGTCCGTTAACTTTAATTAACCTTAAATAAAGATTGATTAACACGCCAAAATGTTTTTTACACTTAGATTTGTTGAAAAATACTGATTATGAAAAAATTAATTTTAACCCTTTTTATTACTGTTCCGTTTTTGTTGACTGGCCAATCTACTGGCGAAATTATATATAAAGAAACGGTAAAATTTGAAATAGAGTTGCCTGAAGGCATGGAACAATTCAAAGATCAAATACCTAGTAGCCAACAATTTACTAAGACTTTATTGTTTAATTCGAAAGCGATGATTTATAAAGATGTCGATCTAGGGCATGATGACAATCATAGTATGTCTAGCGACAATGGTGGTGTTCAGATGATGGTGCAAATTGAACGACCTGATAATCAGACCTATGTTGATTTGAAATCAGGGAAGACGATTGAAAAGAAAGATTTTATGGGGAAGAAATTTATCGTTGAAGGAAAAGCAAAACGATATAAGTGGAACATGACCGGAGAGCAAAAAAAGATAGTGGATTATAATTGTCAAAAAGCAATTTATAAAGATACTTCAGGAAATATTGTCGCTTGGTTTACTTCCGAAATACCTGTTTCAGCAGGACCCGAAACTTACTCGGGTTTACCAGGGATGATCCTTGAAATGGATATAGATGATGGAACACGTAAAATTGTCGCAACTGTGGTTGAATTAAAAAACTTAGATAAAGATGCCATAGAAATTCCAAAGAAAGGAAAAAAAGTAAATGAGGAGGAGTTTGACAAAATAGTAGAAGAAAAAACCAAAGAATTGCAAGAAGAATTTGGTGGAGGCGGAAATGTGATTATTCAGACCAGACGTCAGTAAGAATTTCGACACTAGTCATTTGTAACGTTTGCTAATGTACTTTGCCGAATAGAGGTTTTTCTAAAAATAAGATTATGATAGAAATGAAAAGAACATTGATTCTGTTAGGATTCCTATTGTTTGGATTGAATGGATTTGCACAACACTTTTCGATAAGTGGGATGCTTTCTGATACTGTAGGAGCACCATTGATTAATGGAACGGTAGTTTTGTTAAATCCTCAAGATTCTGTTATGGAATATTTCGCCATTTCAAATGCTAAAGGGAATTTTGAAATTAAAGGTATTGCAAACGGTGATTATGTTTTTCAAGGATCATATGTAGGTTATCAATCTTTCTATAAAAAAATAAAAATAAACGGTGAATCACAAAACCTTGGATTGATTGTTTTGAAATCAGAAAATCTCTATCTCGAAGGAGCAACGGTTACTGCGGAACGAATTCCAATTACCATTAAAAAAGATACCATAGAATATAATGCAGCATCTTTTCGAACGCAACCTAATGATGCTGTTGAAGATTTATTAAGAAAACTACCTGGAGTCGAAGTTGAGAAAGATGGGACTATTCGAGCACAAGGACAAGAAGTACAGAAAATTACGGTCGACGGAAAAGAGTTTTTTGGAAACGACCCAACGATAGCTAGTCAGAATCTTCCTGCTGATGCAATAGATAAGGTTCAGGTGTATGATCGAAAATCAGAGACGGCTGAATTTACGGGAGTAGACGACGGAACTAGGAGTAAATCGATAAATCTTAAACTGAAAGAAGATAAAAAGAAAGGCGTGTTTGGCAATGTTACGGCAGGATATGGAACAGAAGATCGATACGAAGGCAAGGCAAATATTAATCGCTTTAATAAAAATACGCAGTTGTCTTTTCTTGGTAGAGCGAATAATATCAATGAACAAGGTTTTTCATTTGAAGATTATATCAACTTTTCTGGTGGACTTGAAAATTTAATGTCTGGTGGTGGCGGGAGTATGGAATTGCGGATAGACGGAAACAATGGCCCGATCCCTTTTGATTTTGGGCAACCGAATTATGGGTTTACAAATACACTTTCAGGCGGCTTAAATTTCAATCACGATTTCTCCAAAAACACAGAATTGCGGAGTAGCTATTTTGTTAGTCAGATTAAAAAAACAGAAGACAAAGAAAGCTTTCGGCAAAACTTTATAGGGAATGAAATATTTCCATCTGAAGAAAATGAAAGCCAAATTTCAAAAAATCAAAACCATCGGTTGAATGTTGATCTAAAACAAAAGATCGATTCTACTCAAGTATTTCAGTTTCGAGCTAATCTTAATTTCAGCGATCGAATTTTTGATCGATTGACTGTTAATAAGATTTTCAATATCCAAAATCAGCTGGAAAATTTTGGAAGAACAGATGATCAATCGCAAGGTGATGATCTAAGGTTTGGAACGACCTTGTCGCATATGTATCGATTGAAAAAGAAAGGTCGCTCTTTGACTACTAGCTTTGGAATCGGCGGAGACTACAGTGATAATAAAAATGAATTGGAAGCGATCAATATGTTTCAGTTAACGGATTCTACTTTGGCTTATACCGATAGTTTATTGCAAGATCAAAACCGGGAAAATGATCAATTAGATTATAATTTCCTAATGACATATACAGAGCCAATAGGAAAGGGATCTTTTTTGCAAGCCACTTATAATCGGCGGAATTATTCTAATGAAAGTTATCGGAATGTTTATGATGTGTTGGGAAGTCAACGGAAATTTAATGAGACTTTGAGTAATCATTATCTTCGGGATTATTATTATGATCGCATTGGTTTGTCATTTAGAAGAACTAAGAAAAAGACTAATTTTTCTGCTGGAGTCCAATGGCAAGCCTCCGCTTTAAATGGCGAAATTGTTTCTAGCGAACAAAAAATAAATCGCCCTTTCAATGTTTGGTTACCGTCAATGAGTTGGCAATATGATTTTTCTACCTCTAAAAATATTCGATTGAATTACACCACAAATTTTAGAGAACCACAAATGGAACAACTTCAACCTTTTGTGGATAATAGGAATCCGCTGAATATTTATATTGGAAATCCGAATTTAGCTCCAGAGTATCTTCATCAGCTAAATCTTCAGTTTATGTGGTTTGATCAATTCTCTTTCACCAATATTTTTGCAAGTATCAATGGAACTTATACAGAAGATAAAATCACCAATGCGACAACGATTGATGCGCAATTTCGACAAACGACTCGACCTGTAAACGTAAAGGATGATATTAGGCTTAGTGGAAATGTTTCTTATGGGATGCCTTTGAAGTTTATGAAAAGTAAAATGAATATCAATGTAGACGGAATTTATAACCAGAGTATTCTTTTTATAAATGCTGTTGAAAATAATTCCGACCGTTGGAATACCTCGATTGATTTTAGTTTAGAAAACCGTAAAAAAGAATTTGTCGATATCCTAGCAGGTGTAGAGTGGTCATTTAATAAAACACTTTATTCGGTTAGTTCTAATTTTAATCAAATCTTCTCGTCTTTTAATTACTACGGTGATCTAAGTTTTAATTTTAAAAATGATTGGAGTTTTAATACAAGCTTGGATTATACCGTTTATCAAGGAGAAGCTTTTGAAAGTCAACAGGCTATCCCGATGTTAGAAGCTTCTCTTTCAAAGTATTTTTTAAAAAATAAAAAAGGAGAGCTTCAATTATCAATCGTCGATGTGCTTAATCAAGGAATCGGAATTGATCGAAATAGTACACTCAATTATATCGAGGATACAAAAATAAATTCTCTAGGAAGATATGTGATGTTGTCTTTTACTTATGCTTTGAGTGCATTCGGTGGTCAGGGAACAAGCGGAATTCATATTGAAAGTCGAAGGAGATAAGTTGGATTGTTTTCATTGGCCATTAGTAGGTTTTCTTCCTAATGGCCAATGATTAATTTAACGCTTTTACCATTCCACAGTCATCGTTTTTTCAAAATCAAACTGTATCGCATTAATCGGAGTTCTCTCTTCTGGGTAACTTCGGTAAATCCCTGGTTCATATGTTTTGACAATAAAATCTAATGATCGGGTACCACTAAAATCTTTTTTAGGAATAGAAAGCGTCCAGGTAATATGTGGCGTCATGTTCTTTTCTGTAGCGATAAAATCTCCGGTAAAAATAGCTTCGCTTTCAAAGCCTGCACATGCAGTAAGTGTAGTGCTGTCGATAAAGTAGAAAGAACAAATATCATAATCATTCGTCGGAGAACCAAAGCCAAAATCTATGTTCTCATCAATAGCTGCATTGCCATTGATATCAAAAACGACAAAACAAAAATCCGATAAAGGGTATTCTTCTGTTCGATTATCAATGGTGTCTTGTAAAGATTCCACGTAGATGTTGATGTGATCTTCACTTTCAAAAACGCGGATAAATGCTGTCTCATTGTCAACAAGTGAGGAGTCGGTCAAAGGCTCGTCCTTTTCGCAACTGGTTAAGAGGAAACAGGATAAAACGAATAAATAAATTGAAATTTTCATAGCTAAATGTTTTTTGAAATAAAGGATGAATGCCGAACACGGTTTTTACTAAAGGTTTATAAAACTATTACGAGAAATCCAAAGAAAAGGTTGTCTTGAAAAATGGAGACACCAGCAGCTCTTTTGCCGCCGATGCCTCGCCTTCCTTATCTTTGTAGGGGTGAACAGTGAGGAGCGAGAGGGGAGTATTTTTTTCCTCACTTCTCACTTCTCACCTCTGGTTAGTCTGGTTCAAACCCGAGGATCAAACTTAATCGTCCATGTCTCGATAAATAACTTCCCGGACCAGAAGTATCTTTGTCAAAACCAACACCATAATCAAAACCTAAAAGTCCAAACATAGGGAGATGCACTCGAAGGCCTAGACCTGCTGAACGTTTCAAATCAAAAGGATTGACATCTTTCAAATTACTCCAGGCATTTCCTGCCTCTACAAAACCAATCGCATAGATCGTCGAAGCATCACTTTTTAAAAGCGGGTATCTTAGCTCTGCGGAAATCTTTCCAAAGGCCGTTGCACCACCGTTTTGATTGACCGGGAAATCAGTGGTTGCATTATAACCTCTCATGCTGATGAGGTCAATTCCAGTGAATCCTTGTTGGGCATCTAAGCCGTTTCCACCAAACCAATATCGCTCAAAAGGAGACAAGCCAATCTCATTATTATAAGCGCTAACCATCCCCATTTTTGCAGAAGTCTTAAGGACTAGTTTTTCGCCAAGCGGGGTATACAATTCACCATCAAACCTTGCTTTATAATATTCCAGCCATTTGTATTGTTCCTGAGGAGTTTGGCCATCTGACTTGTCTTTTTTGAATAATGAATAAGGTGGTGTAAACTGAAGCGACAAGGAGATTCTCGAACCTTGTGTTGGGAAAATCGGATGATTCAGAGTACTTCTTGCTAAAGTCTGTTTGATATAAAAGTTATTAAAAATACCATCAGAAAGTGCGGTGCCATCGCTGAGTTGGAAACCATCTACATTCCAATCGTCAAGTGTGATTCGGTTAAAGTTTATGCTGGTCGATGAGATGAAATTATCATCAGGCCATTTGATTCTGCTACTGATATTGGCACTTCCTCCCAGAATATTAAATCGTTGAGTCGCTCCTTCTGAATTTTCATAAGAGCGGTTGGTGTAGAAACCTCCGACGGTCAAATTCGTAGGTTTCTTGCCACCAAGCCACGGATCAGTAAAAGAAAAGTTGTAGGATTGATATTGTTTGCCGGTACTCTGCAATCGAAAAGATAGTTGCTGTCCATCTCCTCTTGGAAATGGATCCCAGGCAGATTTTTTAAATAAATTTTTAATCGAAATATTATTAAAACTGATGCCCGCCGTTCCGATCAATTTGTTGGAAGCAGGATCCCAGCCCATAGATAATTCAAACTGATCATTGACTTTTTCTACAACCACATATTCGATATCTACTGTAGCCGTTTCCGGGTGAATGTTTGTTTTTATGTCTAGGCCTTCGGGACTAAAATAACCAAGGTTGATGATCTCTCTTTGCGACCGCATCAAGGCTGCCCGACTAAAACGATCTCCTGGACGAGTTCGAAGTTCCCTTCTGATTACCTCTTCATTCGTGATGTCATTACCCGAGATGCTTACTTTACCAATGGTCGCGATTGGTCCTTCGCTTATTTTAATTTTTATATCAATGATATTTTCTTTGATACCCAACTCCTCGAATTCAATACTGAAAAACAAATGACCATTGTCCATGTATAAACCGCTGATATCTCTTCCGTCGGCACTGAATTGTAAACGTTCTGAGAGTAAAGTCGTGTTGTAAACATCTCCTTTTTTTATTCCAAGTACAGAAGCGAGAACGAGTGTAGAATAGCTGGTGTTACCTTCCCAGTTAATGTCTCCAAAGTAATAAACGATCCCTTCGTCTATCTCGATTTCAATCACATAGTCCCCCTCCTCGGAAGTCCATATACTATCAGAAATAATTTTAGCATCTTGAAAACCTTTGGTTTTATAATGCGCAACGATCCTTTTTTTATCTTCTTCAAATCCTGTTTCCGTAAGGATAGATTTTTTAAATAATTTTTTCTTTTCATTGGTGAAAGTCATTAGTTTTTTGAGATTACGATCACTGATGTTTTCATTGCCTTTGAAATCAATCAGCATTACTTTTACCTTTTCTCTTCTGTCAATATCAAA
>CAKZTD010000441.1 GCA_937921595.1 uncultured Saprospiraceae bacterium | reverse complement strand
ACAAGGTACATGTCAATACAGGCAAGAGATCATAATTCTATTCAGTATTTTGGTAAGCAGTCAGTTTAATGTTATATTCAAGTATAATTTCGCCTGTACTGCATGTACCCCCACGTTCTGTGACATTAAAAAAACCAACGATTCCGTACCCTAAAAAAAGAAAAACGATCAAACAAAATCACTACTCTCCAATGAAAATAATAAACCTAATTTCAATCTTTTCAATCTTCTTATTCTTTAGTGGCTGTACTCTTTCATGTTCTTTCTACTTAGTCAATAAATCTACAAATAATGCTGAAATTCAGATAGTCTTAAATAAAACGTATCCTGGAATTTCCAATGATTATATCGTCCGAATTGATAACCTAAACAATGACACCATAAAAAAAATAACTTATTTTACTTACCAAAAAATGAATAAGAGAAAAGTTAAACTAGATTCAATAAATTTGTCATTTAACTTTCAATTAGCGCCTAATGAATTTGCATTTATAGGAAGCGGAAGCAACGGAGTAATTCCACTCATGAAGACTTTGAATATAACACACAGAAATAATTTAAAACGTTTCGAATCAGATCTTGAAAAAGAATTTGACATTCGATCAAGTGGATACTTAAAACTTGTTGGCATCGAAACATTAGAAGATCAATGAACAGAAATCTTTTTTAAACTAAATTAAATCTTCCCAACAAACGGAAGAGATTCTAACATATCTAACAAAGACTATCGAACTAATCAAATCAATCAAACTTAGCAAATAAAATCTGTTAACAACACCAAACGAAACTCCTTACTAAACTACTTTATGTCAAAAAGAAATTTTATCTACTTTACCTTTATTTATATATTTACATTAGGTTGTTCTGGAACCAAAGAAGAAAAGGTTAAAAATAGAAATCAAGATATATCTTTATCAGATTCAATTTGGATTAAATTTTCAGAATCTCTAGAAGAAAAGAATCTGTCTTACTTAATTCATAATTCACTAGACACAATTGATTGCACCGATTGTCATCCAGACTACGACAACATCCATAGGTTCGAGTCAAGATTCATATTTGAAAACCACATTGGAAGTTTAATTCATTTAGATTCGTTAAGTAAGAAGGAATTCTCAACAGAAATACATGAGAATAGACTAATAGTGAATTATTCAATAATTTGGAAATACGCAGAAGAAGGAGGCTATAACTTAATATACGAATTTCAAAAAGGGGAAAATAACTTTCTATTTAAAGGAATGTATTTTGTTCCTTAAATTATAAAAGATTGCTTGTGAGATTCTTAGTGAAGAAAAAAGTAAGTAATGTAATGAGATGGTGAGAAAAACTCCGTTTGGGAAAAAACGTCACAGAACAAAAAGTACATGTCAATGGCAGGAAAACAATATTATTCTATTCAGCACTTAGGTTAGGATTCAAAATTGTAGTATTATTGATCATTATATCCCTGCCACTGCATGTACTCCAACGTTCCATGCTATTCAAGATATCCCAACAAAATTGAGATTAATTTAAGGAGCTAACGAAAACAAAGTCCTATCTTTAATTGGCGCTATGTAAGACCGTTTTTTTAAGAGGTGCCAATATTAATTATTTGAAATAATTGATAAACCCGCGTGCTATTCTGGTTTGAAATGTAAAAAAGTCCTGAAGGTAGATTTCAGGACTGGTGATAATTTAATTGGTGGCCGCAAGGACCCCGTTCAGAATAATTATCAATTGCAAGTTACATTTTCTTAGAGTCATATTTTATTAATCCTAAAAAAATAAAAGATGGCAAGAAAAAAGAAAATGAAAATGGAAGTTGTTAATCTGAATGCAGCTGGTATTGACGTTGGGAGTAAATCACATTTTGTATCAATTGGCCAAAGTAAGGTAAAGGATGTCATGGAATTTGGAGTTTATGCGGAGGACTTAACTACCTTAAGGAAATGGTTACAAGAAAATGGAATTGAAACAGTTGCAATGGAGTCCACAGGAAATTATTGGCAGAATTTGTATATTGAATTGATAAGCAATGGCTTGGAAGTAATTTTAACAAATGGAAAATTTACCAAAAACATAAAAGGTAAAAAGACAGATGTTCTGGATTGTATGTGGATTCAAAAACTACACACCTTAGGACTGCTGAGTGGAAGTTTTTTGCCAGACGAAACTACAGGGAAGTTAAGAGCCTATTGTCGCCAAAGATCAAAAATGTTAAGCCTAAGTGCTCAAGCTTCTTCAAGAATGCAGAAGTACTTAAAGCTCTTGAATTTTAGGTTAGATGTTGTTGTAAGTGACGTTTGCGGATTGACAGGATTGAAAATTATTAAAGCAATAGTCGATGGAAATTTGGATCCTCATGAACTAGCTAAGCTTCGTCACTTTAATTGTAGAAAATCAGAAGAAGAAATAGCAAAAGCTTTACATGGAAATAATAGAGAAGAATTTTTGTTTGGATTAAAACAAGATTATGAATCATATTTATTCTTTAAAGAAAAAATGGATGAATGCGATAAAGCAATAAAAGAGTTTGTTGATCAATATTTCATGTCATTAGCTGATCCGATTGATGATCTACCAGTTGCAAAGCCACATAAAAGAATAAATAAAAATGCTCCAAAAGGAATAGACCTAAATATTGTTGGCTATCAATATTTTGGAGGAGTAGATTTAATGGCAATTGAAGGTGTGAGTCATGCTACTATTTTGACGCTAATGAGTGAACTAGGCCCTAAAGGAATGAAAAAATTTAAAACCGGAAAACAATTTGCTTCCTGGTTACGATTAGCCCCCAATAATAAAATATCCGGAGGGAAAGTACTTAGTAATAAAACTCCACGAGGATCAAATCGAATAAAGATTGCACTGAGAAATGCAGCCAATGCCATAGGCAATTTAAAAGATAGTTATCTCACTGTCTTTTTTAAAAGGATAGGATTTAGATATGGTAGACAAAGAGCAATAACTGCAACTGCAAGAAAATTGGCTATGATAATATGGAGCATGGTGACTAAAAAAGAAGCTTATAATCCTCCAGAAGAATATCTATTTTTAGATCAAAAAAGAAAGATGGGAATTATTAAAAACATTCGAAAGAAAATTGCTAAACTTGACATATCCGTTGACGAATTAGGACTTAGTACTTAAAAATGCCCCTTGATAATCAACGGGTTGTGAACGTTAGTCAGAATT
>CAKZTD010000440.1 GCA_937921595.1 uncultured Saprospiraceae bacterium | reverse complement strand
TCAATCGACCCTACTTTGTATTGGGCAAGCTTTTCAAGGAACGGTGTATTCAAGTGATACTTTACTCATTGATAGTTTCCAGACTGTATATGGTTGCGATAGTATTGTTCATTATGATTTAGTAATCCTAGAGGAATTGATTGATACTATAAGTGATTCTATATGTTATGGAAATATCTGGAACGGAGATCAATATTTTAATGACACCTCTTTCGTAAATACCTATACTTCATCTTTTGGCTGTGACAGTACGGTCATCTTAAACTTGATTGTTCATCCGAATATTGAGCAATTTAGTAGTGACTCAATATGTGAAGGAAGTCAGTTTGTCTTTGGTGATTCTATTTATATAAACTCCGGTAATTACACACACTCTTATCAAACAATAAATGGTTGTGATAGTATTGTTCATTTAGAATTAACCGTTTTAGAAAACTATGAAGCAACTTTTGAAAACCACCTCTGTTATGGAGATACATTAAATGGAACAATATATTATACTTCGATTACTCTGATCGACTCGCTCCAAGATATTCATGGCTGTGATAGTATTTTAATAAACGAAGTAATTGTTCATGAGCCATTTTTTGAAAATCAACCTACCCTACTTTGTATTGGGCAAGCTTTTCAAGGAACGGTGTATTCAAGTGATACTTTACTCATTGATAGTTTCCAGACTGTATATGGTTGTGATAGTATTGTTCACTATGATTTAGTAATCTTGGAGGAAATATTGGATACGCAAAGTGAGTCTATTTGTTATGGAAATATCTGGAACGGAGATCAATATTTTAATGATACCACTCTGGTAATTACTTATACTTCCTCTTTTGGTTGCGATAGTACGGTAACTACATTTTTAACAATAAATCCAATATCGCAGGATACACAGTATTTCGAAATATGCGAAGGGGAATCGATATTGATCGGTGGCAATTTGCAAACAACAGCAGGTATTTACGAAAACATCTACACGGCTGCAAATGGCTGTGATAGTATTATCATTAGTGATTTAACCGTCCATCCTTTAAGCGAGCTAACTTTGGAATATGTGCTATGTGAAGGAGAAACGTATTATGCTGGAGGAGCAGAGCAAAGTGAAGGTGGAGTTTATTCAGACACTTATCAAAATGTAAACGGCTGTGATAGTACAGTTTTTACCAACTTGATTTTTAACCCTGTATTTTCAATAGAATATGAGTACACCATTTGTCAAAATGATAGTATGTTTCTTGGTGGAGCTTTTCAAAATCAGGATGGAATTTACTATGACTCCTTATTCACTATTCATGGTTGTGATAGTATAATTCAAACTACGCTGAATGTTTTAGATGATCAAATTGAATTTTATAACGAAGTGACCATCTGTACAGGCGATAGTATCTGGATCGCAGGAGAATGGCATTATGAATCTGGTAATTTTACTGAAACGCTGACACCACAGAATGGATGTGACAGTATTGTTAATACCGTTTTAAATGTTTTAGATCCGAATGCCATGTTAGATGAAGAGGCCTCGATTTGTTTTGGAGATGAAGCACAATTATTTCTTGAAGGAAGTGGAACAGTCGAAAATATTAGTTGGTATCCTGATTTTAGTTTGAGCTGTGATGATTGCATAGATCCAGTTGCCTTCCCAGAAATTACGACAACTTATACGGTCAGCTATTCTTCCGGATGCAATGATGAAACAATGGAATCTGAAGTAACCGTATTTGTTAATGAACCATTAGAAATAGAACTGGTCCAAACCGAGATCAATATCGTCGAAGGAGATACCATTACATTGATGGTCGCTGACGCTGATACCAATTTGATTTATACTTGGTATGATCAACAAGGAATCATAGTTTGCGATTCTTGTTTTAGTATCGAGGTACATCCAAATAACTCAGCAAGTTATACGGTAACTGTTGATGGACCAGAGAACACCTGTACTGGACAAGCTGGAGTAGTGGTGCTGGTTGAAGAGATGACTTGTGAACATGGAACGCTTGAGGTTGCTAATGTAATCTTTCCTCAAAGCGGAGGCTATGGAGATCATCTAGAACTTCATTACGAAAACGTAGACATTAAGGTAATGAGAATATTCAATCGTTGGGGACAAAAAGTATTCGAAACGAGAGACTTATCTGTAAAATGGGATGGTACTTTCCGTGGACAATTGTTAAATCCAGATGTTTACGTTTATTACATCATCGGAATTTGTGATGATAAAACAGAATTCGTTCATTCTGGAAATGTCACAGTAATTCATTAATTTTTCTAAAAATAAAATATAACCTAAGAGAATCAAACAGTTCTTGTAGGTTATATTTTTTTAATAAAAAAAACTAATTGTCACAAAATTTAATATTCTGGTTTGAAACTTAATTTTATCCAACACTTTAACATTTAAACTCAGTTTATAGCATAATTTTTGTTAAAACAATACATACCCACCCCTCTGTTTTTCCCTCCTTGTTTTTTTACAATTTCTTACAACCAATTTAACACATGAGAATACTAGTAACCAAATTCATTCTCTCCACATTATTCACAATTTTGTTTTATATCTCTGCATCTTCGCAAGATATACACCTCTCCCATATTCATGCTTCTCCGACTGTTCTTAATCCAGCGATGAATGGATTATTTGATGGACAAGCCAGAGTAATTGCCAATGCAAGATCTCAATGGAATACCGTAACGAAAGGTTATAAAACAGTAGTAGCTTCCAGTGATATGAAGTTGGGCGCTGTTAACAAAAACGATTTGATTTCGGGTGGTTTACAGTTATATACTGATAAGGCTGGAGATTTAGATTTTACTGTTTCTTCAGTAGCTCTATCATTCTCCTACCTCAAAGCATTTGACAAAAGAGGAAGAAATTTTCTCTCTTTTGGAATGCAAAATTCCTTTGTTGAGCATCGGGTAGATTTTACTAAAATCAATACATTCGATAATATACCTGTACTTAGCAGAGGAGATATTAATAATAAAATAACCTATTGGGATGTCAATGCTGGAGTAGGATGGTTTTTCAAACCAGATAAATACGATACTTATTATGTTGGCTTTTCTGCTTTCCATTTAAACAATCCTAATGTTGGATTTGCAAATGCTGAAAGCTCTAAAAATGCCACTACTTTATATCGACGATATAATCTTCATGGAGGAGCAACACTCAGGATCACAAGAGAGTTGACATTAAAGCCAAGTTTTCTTTTTATGAAACAAGGGCCTCATCAGGAAATCAATATTGGAAGTTATGTCAGATATAAAACTTACAGACGTGGTTTACACAAACGTCCACTTTATTTTATCTATGCCGGAGCGTGGTTAAGAACTTATGCTGAAAAAGGCGCTTCTGGGGTTGACGCAATAGTAGCTTCAGTCAAATATGAATACCGGAATCTTTCCATTGCAATGTCCTATGACATCAATATTTCTTCCTATACATTAGCCAGCGGAGGAAGAGGTGGTTTGGAATTCTCTTTGATCCGAGTTTTCGACTGGGAGAGAAAACAAAGAAAGAATACAAAAGTGAAGTGTCCTATAATGTAAAAACATCTTGGAGGTATATAAGAAATTAGACAAAATAACAATAGACAAATATTTAAAAACTCATAAGCAAACTAAGAATATCTTGATGCAATTAAATAGCTATATAATTACATCAAGATATCGCTTGGAACTAAAACCAACACATTTAATCTAAATTTGATTTATAATCCTCTAGGATTTATATTTTACATTAAGCTTTTATATCCTTCCACTCAATTCCATCAAATCTTCGAAAACTAAACCAAACCAAACCTGCAGCAATCACCAGCCATACCATGATCGCAATCGGTTGATCGACCAAAGACCAATGGATAAATCCAAGTAATGTCAAGCCAATCATAATCCCCATTGTTTTTACAAAACCAGAACCTTTGGCCTGTCCCGTCCAGGATTGAGAAAATGGCATTACATCCAAATTCATCTTCCCGATAAAAGCGGTAATGATCAACACATTCAGCAAACCAATGATGATATCGTCTATTGATTTAATGCCCCAAACGGCTATCGTAACAACAGTCGTCAACATAAATATAGGAACAACAAAACGAGTAATCACCGACTTAACGGCTCCTTTTAAAAAGAGTCCGGGCTTTTCAATTGGCAATGCGTAAAAGATCCAAGAAGATTTAAATTTTTCAGAATAACGCAGATTTTGAATAGGCACCATCGCTCCATAAATGCAAAAATAGATCAATAAAATATAATTATCCGAAGCGACTAAATCTGCCCAGCGTTCCGCCAACGATCCTTTTCCATCTAAAGCAAAATAAATGAACATCGCAGGGATAAATCCAAACAAAGGATACGTTTTTAATTTATAATCCCGGCTCCGTGCAGTGATCATCCAGGACAATTTAAATCCAGCCTTTTCGATAATCGTTTTACTCACTTTTTCATTACACCAATCCATCAAACTGCTGCTTTCTTTCGCTGTACTCTTTTTAGGAACATCATCATTTCCAGCCTTACTCCCCTGCCCTAGTCCCATTAGTTTTTGGCTAAAGTTTTTCGACAAAACCGTTGCTACTAAATACATCGCAACGAATGGCGTCAACACTCCAATCCCTGCTAACAATATTGTCGTTGAACTAAAATCTGCTTCCATCACCAGGTTCCAAATACTCGCTACCCAAACCGAGGGAAGAAAATAAGTCCAACTTGTTTCCATCACATCCAAAAATTCAAATTGATCCAAATCGATCAATCTTGGCAAGATATAATAGCCGGTCATAATGACCATAACAAATCCTATTTGGAAGTAATTTATAATCTCTTTGAACTTCTGCTGTGTCGTCACTCGAAGGATTAGTAAGTAAACCATATTGACTAAAAATATGGTCAAAATAACGGACAAAAACATTTGAAAACCAAATACCAAGAAACCTAAAACACCACCTTGAACAGCAAAATAAATCAAACCCGGAATCGAAAAAGAAACCACTAATCGAAATAGGTACAACATCACATGAATCAATCTCGATACCGCTAAAGTCCGATCATTTATAGGTCGTGGCAATAAAATATAATTGTCTCGAACATCAATCAACACATCCGTAAAATCTGAAATTAAAGTCAAAGCCAACATCACAATCCAAATAGTCAGATACACGGCTATCGCAGAAACCATGATTTTTAATCTCAATAAAATCACCAAACAAAACAAACCTAAAAAGAAAAAATAAGCCATCGTCCGCCACTCCATATTCTCCACTTTCTTTCCTTTCTTAGCATTATGACTTAAAGCAGAATTCCGTCGACCGTCCATCTTCAACTTGGTCAATAGGATAATCTCCAGTTGCTCTGTTTGCACCCCGATACTTTTCAGAAACGGACTAAAGAGCATAACCATTTTCACCAGGAGTTTATTCATATTTTTTTATTAAATTAGCAATGTAACAAATGATTAAGCGAGCAATGTCTCTAAATTTTACTGACCTATTCCTCTGTTAAATTCCTAAAAAGTCATCCGCCTTTGTCCCATGATCCTGATCACCAGTCAACTGCGCAAAAAGATTTTCAAGCGTCTCTCCACTTTGCTTTTTCAAATCATTAAAACTACCATCTGCTATAATCTCCCCTTTGTTCAGCAGCACAATTCTATCTGATACTTTCTCTACAATATCCATCATATGAGAAGAATAAAAAATCGTTTTCCCTTCCTCCGATAATTTTGAAATAATCTCCTTCACCATGATCACCGTATTCGCATCAAGTCCGGAAAGTGGTTCGTCCATAAAAATGATTTGAGGATTATGGATCAATCCTGAGATGATCAAAACTTTCTGTCGCATCCCTTTAGAAAAAGTATCCATTCGTTCTTTCAGATGATCTCCTAAACCAAAATGATTCAACATATTCGTCGCACGCTCAGTAATTTGTTCCTCCGTCATTCCATGAAGTTTGCCGATCAAATCTAAATATTCCATTGGTGTCAAAACATCATAGATTTCCGTAGTTTCTGGAATATACCCAACGATCTTTTTCACAGCAAGTGGATCTTTTCTCACATCAATTCCATTGACCAAAACGTCCCCTTCAAAATCGCCATCTAGTCCAGTTAGGATTCTAACTGTCGTAGATTTACCAGCACCATTCGGTCCAATATAACCGATGATTTGCCCTGCTCCTACTTCAAAATTAATTTGATTTAAAACTAGATTCTTTCCGTAACGCTTACTGAGGTTACGAATCTGAATGATTGGATTCATATGTAATTTGATTAGTTGAATTCTTTTATGCTTAAAATGAAATAGTTCCGATAAATAAAATACGGATGAATCTTATTCTTTATTTATTTAATAATCAGTCAATTAATATTTAAATCTTAAATCAATTTTCTTTTTTCCTTAACGAAAAAAGAAACAAAAAAGTCAAGGCTGTATACTTTTTTAAACGCAAAAATAAAAGGTCATTCTTCTTAATTTTTGGTTTCAAAATTAAATTTAGAAATTGATTCTTTCCAGAAGTTCCATTTAAGGTTCATCCGTTTGCAGTGAATCGGCATCTAAGACTTTATTCTGTATCAGATTATTTTATTATTTACTGATCCTTACAATCATCCCGTTTGATAACCTAAGGTCATTCCGCTCTATTAATGCAATTATATCCCCACCTGGCAATTGCTTAATGGTCCTTACTCTTCCCTCGATATTCAATCCAAATGTTTCATCAGTTTCACGATTATATTTCATCAATCTTCTATATGCTAATGAACCGAAAACAAAATAATCATTCCAATCTGAAATATTACTCTTATCAACTTTTAAAAGGCATGCAGGTGCAATGGCTTGGCCCCCATAATCTGTCGGAACGGTCCAATAATGTTCTGGGAGAACGGTAAATATAGCAGCTGAATCTTCTGAAATGGTAGAAGCTAATGCGCCATCATAATTGATTCCATAACTAAAAAATGGCCACCCATAATTTTTCCCCTTTACGATTACATTGAATTCATCCCCGCCTTGAGGACCATGTTCAACTCCAAAAAGTGTATTGGTAGATTTTTCAAAATATAAGCCTTGCACATCTCTATGCCCATAGCTCCAAATGGTCGTAGGGGAAGTATAATTTTCAAAAACAGGATTATCAGAAGGTATCTTTCCATCCTCCATTAATCGGTGAATCTTACCTGCATCATCATTCAAATCTTGTGCATTTAAAACAGGATTTGTACTAGTTGACCAATTGGAGTTTCCGATATTTAGAAAGAAGTGAGTATCATCCTCCCATACTATTCTCATTCCGTTTCCAGTATAGTTTTGGTTTCTTGTTTTGAAGATCGTCTCAAACTGAGTAGCCTCGTTGTTTTCCACCTTTAATCGAGATACCTTTGCTATACCAACAGTATCTAAGTATGAAATATAAACCCAAGGGGTATTTGAATAATTGGGATGAATACTGATGTCCATCAAGCCACCATGCATAATAGCAGCGATCCCCGGAGTGCCAAAAGTAACCACCTCTGGCATTCCAAGAATCTCGGTTCGATTGCCATCTTTAAAATGGAACATTTTTCCAATTCTATCTGTGATAAAGTATTCATTATCTTCAACTATTGCTATTCCGTAAGGAATGATGAAATCTTGTGCAATGGTATCTAACGTAAAGGAATCATTACTAATTGGGTAAGGTGATTCTGGAACTTCTACAATGTTACTCTTGCAGCTACTTAGCAAGCCAAACAAAAGTAAAGCAAATGATATTCTAATTAATTTCAAGGTTATATTTTGTTTTTAATTATCGAGGACATTTTCGTATCTCCATAATTTAACAGAAAGGTAAGCTTTTTTAAAAATAATTCGACGAAAGAGGAAGAAGATTGGAGGAGGGAGATATTTTGAGGAGTATTGAATATTATAAAAACCGATTATCGAGAAAGGAGTAACGATTTTTGATGGAGCCTTACGCGAAGACATACTTCGGAAATCATCTCTCGTTAATCCTTGTTCTAAAATCAAAATACAATTATTAAAAAGTAGAATGTTGAAATCAATTTAATTCCTTTATTCTTAAAATGAGCTCCATTTAATATTGTTTTAAAACTGATTTACGAGCAAGGATCAACGACCTTTGATTTACTAAAAGAGTCTTAAGTAAAGATACTTCGAAAATCATCAATCGTTAATCCTTGTTCTCAAATTAATCTAGTTTTTATTTAACCAAGGTCACATCCCCCTTATCAAAAATCTCCACCGCTCTACCACAAGACAAGACCGTCGCTCGGTACCAATACACATAAACACCAGGGTCTAAATCCTTCGTTTTAAAAGAACCATCCCATTCCTCTTGAACCGTTCCGAAACGTCGAAGGGTATTTCCCCATCGATCAAAAAGGTAAAGCTCAAAAGACAAAACTTCCATATCATCCGGAGGCATAACTTTCCAGACATCATTCATTCCATCATTGTTTGGAGAAAATACATTTGGAGCATAAAAATAATTTCTACGAGCATCTGCCGCTAATGGAACAACATATTCTTCGACAATCGTTTCGCAAACATTACTAATTTCAACAGTATAAATTCCAGGTGTATCTACATTTATAAAAGCCGCCTCACTACCATCATTCCAGAGGTAGGTTATCGTTCCTGGATTTGAAGAAATATTTTGTAATTCTAAATCCACAATACTAAAATCACATGGCACTTCTGGAACATCCACCTCAAAAGCTAATTGCGTAATCTCTGCAACTTCCATTTCTATCGTTTCCTCACAACCGTTGGCATCCATTACTGAAACCAATAAACTACCGTCATCAACATTTAAGAATGTCGTGGAATCCTGATAATTTTGACCATCAATCGAATATTGAAATGGCGCCGTTCCACCACTTAGATTTTCAATAGTCAAACTACCAGTATTGTCATTCCAACAAGAAGCATCTGTTTGAACATCATAATCAAACTCAGGATAAGCCATCACGCCAACATGAATAATGGAATCACAACCATTTTGATTACTCAATACAAAAGTCTCCTCAAAACCGGCTGGTAATTCATTTCCATTAAATTCAATAGTTTCTCCTGTACAAACAAATAAATCGAAAAATTCTTCTGTAATTTCACTATCACCAACATTAACCGTCACCGTAGAATCACAACCATTTGCACTTGTATAAATAAAAGCCGTTGAACTTCCAATAGGTAAATCTTCTCCATCATACGGATAAATTGGTCCATTACAAGCCGACACATTTAAGGTAGTCGAAATAGGCATTTCGTTTTGCACCGTCACCGTTATGGTCGAATCACATCCGTCAATAGTTGTATATTCGAAAAGGGTCACAGAACCTGGCGGCAACATTTCAGTATCAAATTCTACAGAATCACCATCACATGCCGTAAGCTCTAAATCAAAATTATACAGCGATAATTCACCAACATTTACGGTCACTATAGAATCGCATCCAGCTTCATTTGTAAAGGTAAAATCCATAGACATTCCAGGACTCAATGGAACGCCATCGTAAATAATATCAGTTCCTGTACAGCTTTCTAAATTTAGAGTTTCAGCGCTAGTCAACAATTCTTCAACAACAACCAAGACCATAGAATCACATCCTCCGACCGTACTCAAGCCTAGCAAATTCGTAGTTCCGGCAGGAAAATTTTCACCACTATAAAAAACAAACTCACCAGTACAAGCTTCCAGATTCACCGTATCCGAATAGGTTAATAATTCCTCAACGATCACTGTTACAATGGAATCGCAACCTCCTGAACTCACATAAGTAAAATCCATTTGAGTCCCCGGCTCCATATCCGTTCCATTATAATCTACCGTCGTTCCAGTACACCCTGAAAGGTTCAAAGTAAAACTAGCATCTGCTAATCCATCCACCGTGACCGTTACTGTTGAGTCGCAACCAAAGCCAGTTACAAAATCAAAAGTCTGAGTATCTCCAATATTTAAATCTACACCATTGAAGTCTATGACTTCTCCCGGACAAGCATATAAGGTCAAAGAATCCACAAAATCCGG
>CAKZTD010000439.1 GCA_937921595.1 uncultured Saprospiraceae bacterium | reverse complement strand
ACCATTGAAATCGTCGATGCAGATGATGCTACTTGTAATGCTTCTGCTACTATTTCTACACCGGATTGTGATGCATCTACTTGCCAGCTTTCACTTTCTGCTGAGGAAAATGGAGCTTGTGATGCCAATGATAATGTGCCTGTAGATTTGACCGTGACGGATGTGGGAGGTGGCGCTTCTGGCTTTGAAGTTTTTGTCGATGCGGTTTCTGTTGGCACTTTTTCTTATGATGCTTCAGGGACTACTGTAGTCACCATTAATGTGACTGGCGATGGAAATTCTCATGCTTTTGAAATTATTGATCTTGATGATAATACTTGTTCTGCAAATGCGGATTTAATTACTGCAAATTGTATAGCAGATTGTATACTTTCTGATTTGACCCTAAATGATGTCACTAGTGGTAATCCTGCAACACATACTGTACAGGTAGAAGATTATGAATTTATACCAAGAGACATTACCGTAAATATTGGAGATCAAATTCATTTTGATTGGACAGGAGTAATAGCACATACGTCCACCTCTTCAATTGAAACCGGACCGGATAGTTGGAATAGTGATCTTTTAAATCAAGGAGCAACTTTTGATGTTAACATTCAAAACGAAGGAGTCCATTCTTACTATTGTATTCCTCATGGTCTACCTGACGGAACGGGAATGGCCGGTACAATCACCGCTATCCCTCCTTGCGATAATGGAGAAGTTTCCGTTGAAATAAATTTCGTAGAAGCCAATGGAGGTTTTGAAGGTTTTAATCTTTACATCGATAATATTTTACATCCGAATAGTCCTTTTGATTATCATCCATCCGGAATAAATAACCTGATCATTTCCATAGAAGGAGATGGTGCTTTACACGCTATTTTAATTGAAGATATTGGAGATAACAATTGTACAATAGAAGGAAATATCCAAGTAAGTGATTGTGCCTTAAATGATCCTTGCAGCATAAGTCTAGAGGCTAATCAAAATGGAGACTGTGATTCAAACAATCTAGTTCCAATCGATCTTTCTATCACTGCTGAAAATACAGGTGCTAGCTTTAATATCCTAGTCGATGGAAATGTATACGCAGGAAGTCCTTTTAATTATAATGCTTCTAATCCTACGGATCTAAGTATCATGATTACTGGAACGGGGACTAATAGAACGATAGAAGTCCAAGATGTAGATAGTATAAATTGCATTGCTAGCGTAGAAATTCTAACACCACTATGCGGTCCTGTTTGTGAAATCATAAACCTCCAAGTGAGTGAAAACAAACGTCATTTCATTGAAGTAAAAGACTTTGTATTTGCGCCAGATTCGATTAATGTTTTACAAGGAGATACCATAGAATTTTTCTGGACAGGAGTAATTGAACATACGACCACTTCAGATGCGACTTCCGGACCTGATACTTGGGCAAGTCCTTATCTAGGTCAAGGAGCAACTTATGAAATTGTCATTCAAGAAGCAGGCTTACACTCCTACTATTGTGAACCTCATGGAGGACCAGGAGGTATTGGAATGGCAGGAAAAATTAATGCTTTTGAAAATTGTGATGAAGGAATTGCTTCCATGAATCTGAGTTTCGAAACAACGAACGGAAGCCCATTGGGTTATAACGTATTCCTAGATGGCAGTTTCCTAACAGGACCTATCCCTTACGATGATCCTATGGGTTTCAATAGTACCATCATCAATATTCCTGGAGACGCTAGTACTCATCTGATTACAGTCCAGGATTTAGAAATTGAATTTTGTGCAGCTACCGCTTCTTTTGAGACACCTTTCTGCGATGTGCTTTGTGAAATTCAAAATCTAGAAGCCATGACTGGTGAAAACCTAGTCCAAATCATCGAAGTAAAAGATAACGAATTCGAACCACTGGAAGTCACCCTAAGAACAGGAGAAGCCGTCCGTTTTGTTTGGACCGGAGAGATTCCTCATACTGCAACAAGTGATGCACTGACCGGACCAGATGCATGGGATAGTGGTTACCTGGGATTAGGAGGCGAATTTGGACAGGTTATAAATTCTGAAGGAGATCATCCGTACTACTGTATCCCTCATGGAGGACCAGGAGGAATTGGAATGGCAGGTATGATTCACGCTTTGCCGAATTGCGAAAATGGAGAAGTTGCTGTAGAAGTAAATTTCAGTGTCACCAGCGGTTCACCAAATGGTTATAATATTTTTGTAGATGGGATTCCTATTCCTCAAAACCCTATCGCCTACACCGATCCAACTGGAATGAATACTTACATGATTAGTATTCCTGGAGATGGACAAGTCCATTTAATTACGGTCCAAGATTTCGATGTTCCGTTTTGTGCTGCAACGACTCAGGTAGAAGTAATCGACTGTAGTGCTACTTGTGATATTTCAAATGCATCAGTTGAATTCACCCCACCTGTTACACATATCGTAGAGGTCAAAGACTTTGAGTTTTTACCAAAAGACATTTCTATAAACCTTGGTGATACTGTACGTTTCATTTGGACAGATGTAATACAACATACCACTACCTCTGATGCGACGACCGGCAATGATGTTTGGGATTCAGGACTCTTAGGAGAAGGAGCTATTTATGATCTCATCCTGACAAGCGAAGGTTTCCATCCTTATTATTGTACGCCTCATGGCGAACCAGAAGGCATTGGAATGGCTGGAACGATTACCGTCATCACTGAAAATTGTCAAAACGGTTTGGTAAGTGTTGATCTGACTTTCAATAGCGAAGCTGGAAGTCCTCAAGGATATGATATTTTCATCGATGATATACTTGACCCTTCTGGTCCGTATTTTTATGATCCTAGTGGATTCAATTCAATAAGCTTGAATGTCCCAGGAGATGGAATGAATCATACTATTTTAATTCAAGACTCAGAAGATGAAAACTGTTTTCAAACCATAGAAATATTGACTCCAAATTGCTCTACGGACTGTAGCTTAAATGCAGATACAGAGAGTACTGGTAATTGCGATCCTAATGGTATGATACCTTATGAGATTTTAGTTTCGAATCAAAATTCAAGTACTGCATTTAGTCTTCTTCTTGATGGTTCTGAAATACTAGGCAGTCCGTTTGATTATGATCTTAGTGGTTCTACTTTGATCAATTTAGATGTCCCTGGAGATGGGATGACTCATCTTATTGAGCTTCAAGATTTGGATAGTTTGGATTGTAATACGAGTTTAGAAATTACAACGGAAGATTGTTCTCCTCCTGTTTGTTTAATTGACATTTTAGCCGAGCAATTAAGTAATTGTGATGCAAATGGAAATCTAGAATATGCCATTACCATCGACGTTGAAAATCCAGGAGTAGATGGACTATTTGATTTATTTTTAGACGGAAGTCTGATTAATGGAAGCCCATTTAATTATACTGGAAATTCTACGGTCGTCAATATTGAAATAAATGGTGATGGTCAAACGCATACGATTTCAGTCAATGATCTAAATGAAATTTCTTGTACTGACAGTATCAACATTAGTGTAGTCGATTGTAATCTTTCTTGTCTACTCTCAGATCTGACCGTTGAAACAGGAGTATCTACCGTACATGAAGTAGAAGTCCTTGATTTTGAATTTGAACCAAGAGACATTACCATCGAATTAGGAGACACTGTTCGTTGGATTTGGACCGGAGAGATTCCACATACTTCAACCAGTGATACGATAAGTGGAGATGACGCTTGGAATAGTGGATTTCTTGGGCAAGGAGCAGTTTATGAATTTGTTATTCAAAACACAGGTTTCCATCCTTATTATTGTGTTCCTCATGGCACACCAGATGGCGGAGGCATGGCCGGAACGATCACCGTTATTGATCCATGTGATGATGATTCACTGAATGTAGAATTCACTTTCATCAGTCAAAACAATGGACTCTCTGGTTATAATGTAAGTATAGATGGATCAAGTCTCCCTGAAAATCCTTTTGATTATTCGGGCAATGGAACAAATACATTCTCGAGTACAATTATCGCTGATGGACAAACACATGACTTGCTGATTCAAGATTTGGATGATCCTGATTGTAATTTTGAAACGACTTTCGAAATGCCAAATTGTAATGATCCATGTTTAGGGTTCGAAGCAATTTTTATTCAGGAAATTGACCACCCGAATTTAGAAGCGCAGTTTTTTTGCCAAACACCTAATGTCATATCTTGGTCTTGGGATTTCGGAAATGGAGACACTGCAAATATTCAAAATCCACTTCAGGTTTATGCTGAAGAAGGCACCTATGAAGTATGTGTAGAAATTGAAAACGTAGAAGGATGTATCGCTTCGGTTTGTGATTCGATTAGTATCGGAGTTTATCAATGTCAAGCTGATTTTAATTTTGAAAACGAAGGATTAACGGTAAGTTTCTTTGATCAGTCTATCACTTCAGATTCCATTACCAACTGGACATGGGATTTTGGAAATGGATTTTCTCAACAAGGGGTTCAAAATCCGGTATTTACTTATGATACACTTGGCATATATGAAGTTTGCCTCACGATAGAAGCTGGATCTTGTACCTCAGATACTTGTATGACCATTGACTTAGCTGACCCTTGTTTGGAACTCTTAGTAGATTTTGCTTTCACTATTGATGAAGAAAATAACGGTGTTCAGTTTATCGACCTTACGGAAGGTAATCCGAACCAATGGCTTTGGGGATTTGGAGATGCCAGTACCAGTAATGAACAAAGTCCGGAACATTTTTATGATGAACCTGGAGCTTATAATGTTTGTCTCTTAGTTCAAGATACCGAATTGGGATGTAATAGTTCGTATTGTCAGATTGTCTATGTGAATACAACAAGTACTAATGAACCAGATAGAAATTTACCGCTACTCGTTTTCCCTAATCCAGTAGAATCTCAAAACATTCAATGGACGATTAGTGGCATTCATGAAAACGATTATAACCGAAATCTACCATTTAAGATTTATGATGTCAGCGGAAAAACGATATTGGAAAAAACAATATCAGGATCCGAACAAGTAAACCTGCAATTAGAGAGATCTCTAGCTAGAAGTATTTACTTTATTGAAATTAAGGGAGAAAATGGGGTTTACAGAGCCAAGGTGATTGTCCAATAAACCTGGCAAGGAGTGGAAATGGGTTCGTTTAGGGAATCCATTTCCGTAACTCCTTTTGCCCTTTCAGTTTATTAATTTTCTCATTCGGGATGCTATGTTATAATATATAGTCAATCCTTTTTATTTTTATAATATGAAGAGCGTTTTAAAAATATCTTTATTTATCGGGCTGATCATATTGGTTTTACAAAATTGGTCTTGCAAACATAACCCAATGATTCCAATTGATGATGATATGATGCCGATAGATACCATGGATATAGACACCATGCCGGTGGATACGATGCCAGTAGATACAATGCCAGTTGCAGTGCCTTGCGATCCACAGGTCATTTATTTTGATCAAGATGTTTTACCGATTCTAAATTCTAACTGTGCTTTTAGTGGTTGTCACGATGCAGCCTCTGCGGAAGATGGTGTTATTTTAGAATCTTATGAAGACGTGATTGCTACTGCTGATGTTGAACCTTTCAATCTTAATGACAGTGAGATCTATGAGGTTTTAGTAGATAGTGATCTTGATGAACGAATGCCTCCTGCACCTACAGCTGCACTGAGTTCAGAGCAAATTCAAATCATTGCTCAATGGATTTTGCAAGGTGGCGAAAACCTAGAATGCGACCCTACTCTATCAGAATGCGATTCTACGGATGTAAGTTTTTCAATTATTGTTCAACCAATTATTGCTAGTCATTGTCAAGGCTGTCATAGTGGAAGTGTTCCTTCTGGTGGGATTGATCTGGTTGATTATGATGGTGTAAAAGTAGTGGCTGATGATGGCAAATTGATTGGTGCTATTTCTTGGGATTCTGGTTTTGAAAATATGCCTCAAGGTGGTGATCAATTGTCTGATTGTAATATTTCGAAAATTCGATCGTGGGTTGAGGATGGTGCACCAAATAATTAAATCTCAAATTTAAAATAAAATGAGATCAACATTAATAACAATCTGTTTCTTGTCTTTATTCATAGCCTCTTGCTATTATGATAAAGAAGAAGAATTATACGGCACTGCTGAATGCAGTACGGAAGGGGTCACTTTTAGTGGAAACATTTTAAAAATCATTGAAGACAACTGCTACCGTTGTCATGATGCTGCGAATAATTTTGGAGGCATCACCATTGAAGGATACGATAATCTAAAACCATATGTAGACTCCGGAGCATTGATTGGAGTGATAAAAAGAGAAAATGGTTTTTCTCCGATGCCTAAAAACGAACCACCGTTATTGGAATGTGATATTGAAAAAATTGAAGTTTGGATTATGAATGGAGCTTTGAATAATTAGAAAAACATTAAAAACTTACACTTATGAAAAAATATCTAAAATACATTATTCTCTTAGTTTTCATCGGTGGTGCATTTGGTTTTTACATGTACAATAAACCGCATAAAAATATTAGCAAAGCCAAAACAGATCTTGAACTTTCAGCTATTCAGCTTTTCGCAGATTTTGAAAACAACGAAGCAGATGCTAACACAAAATACCTGGATAAGGTTATGGAAATAGAAGGAGTTGTTAAGGATGTCACTAAGGATGAAAATGGCATGACCAGTATTACGCTGGATGCTGGAGGTGAAATGTTTGGCGTGATTTGTCAAATGGATAATCTAGCAAAACATAAACGAACCGATTTTAAAGAAGGGGAAACTGTAAAATTTAAAGGCATCTGTACTGGAGTTTTAATGGACGTAGTATTGGTCAGATGTGTCGAAGTTTAAAAATTTGTTTAAAAAAAAATTAAAAACACATAACATGAAAATCTCAAAACTGTTATTAATCACCTGTATCTTATTCCTAGGAATTAATTTACAAGCTCAAAAACATTTCACCCGAACCGGAAAGATTACCTTTTCATCGGAAGCTCCTTTGGAAAAAATCGAAGCGTCCAATCAAAAAGCAACCAGCATCATTGATTTAGAAACTGGCAAAATGGAATTCGCTGTTTTAATAAAAGCGTTCCAATTTGAAAAAGCTTTAATGCAAGAGCATTTCAATGAAAATTATATGGAGAGTGACAAATTTCCTAAAGCAATTTTTAAAGGAGCAATTGCAGATCTTACTAAGATTGATTTTTCAAAAGATGGAGACTACCCTACAAAAGTAAAAGGTAAACTTACCATCCACGGCGAAAGCAATGAGATAGAAGTAGATGGAACGATAAACATCAAGGATGGGAAGATTTCTGCAAGTTCAAATTTCGAAGTAGCAGTTGCTGATTACAAAATTAAAGTTCCTGCTGTCGTAAAAGATAACATTGCTAAAACTGTTCAAATATCTGTGAATATGAATTACGAATTATTCAAGAAAAAAAATGATCACCTTACTCAAAAGAATTAATATTTTAAAAAATAGCTATTTAATAATTCTAAATACATGAGAACGATATTCTTAATACTTTTCATTTTATCCAGTATCTTAGTCCATGCACAGGAAGAAGAAGATTTGCTTTCTTTATTGGGAGAAGAAGAGGTAACCGATTTTACAACAGCAGCTTTTAAAACCAATCGGGTTATCAATTTGCACTCTATAGAAAGTACAGCAGGAGGAGTATTAGACATCAAAATATCGCATCGATTTGGTTTTTTAAATGGAGGTTTGTATGAATTATTTGGATTAGATGCAGCGAGTATTCGAATCGGTGGAGACTATGGTATCACAGATAATATCACCATGGGGTTTGGTCGAAGCAGTTATGAAAAAACATTAGATGGATTTTTAAAATATCGTTTTTTAAGACAAAGTACCGGAAAGAAGAAAATGCCACTCACTGCTTCCTTGTTGGCAAGTACAGCAATCAAAACCATAAAGTGGCAAAACCCTGATCGGGAAAATTATTTCAGTTCAAGGATGTATTATACTTGGCAATTAATTCTAGGTCGAAAGTTTAACAACATTTTTTCTTTTCAACTCTCCCCTACTATTGTCCACCGAAACCTAGTGAGAACATTAGAAGAAAAAAACGATGTTTATGCCTTAGGTGCAGCGACTCGAATCAAGCTAAATAATCGATTAGCAATCAATGCGGAATACATCTATGTATTAAATGATCCATTGGCACCAGGTTATAGAAATTCTTTATCCATCGGTTTAGACATTGAAACAGGAGGGCATGTTTTTCAATTGCATTTTACAAATTCTACCTCCATGATTGAAAAAGGTTTTATTACGGAAACGATTGGCAATTGGGCAGATGGTGATATCCATTTCGGCTTTAATGTTTCCAGAGTCTTTACCGTTAAAAAACCGAAAATTCACGAATAAAAAGTTATAAACCATGAAATTTTTAAAGGCATTTTTTTTCACCATTCTATTTATGAGTGCCAGTATATTTGGTCACTCCCAAAATAATTACAGCGTATATATTTTTGTTGCTGAAAAATGCCCGATTAGCATTTACATGGCGAAACCTTTGCAAGAAGCTTATAAAAAATTTGGAAATCAAGTAGATTTTTATGCCGTATTTCCTATGAAAAATAGTACCCAAAAATCTGCAGATAAATTCCTAAAAGAATATGGCCTTTCAGAATTCAAAATTAAGCTGGATTATTATCAAGGTTTTTCTAAAAAACTAGAAGCGACCATCACTCCAGAAGCGGTTGTTTTAAACGACTTGGGTGAAGTAGTTTATCGAGGCAGAATTAGTGATGCATATCGTGCTCCAGGTAAAATGAAACATGGCCCGCGAAAGAACGAAATGGTACAAGTACTCGATAACCTGATCAACGGAATGACCATTTCAAAACCTTGGGCAAATGCAGTAGGTTGCTATATCACGTTTCATTAATATGCGAAATGATGCTATACTAAAACCAATTATTAGAATTGCCTTATTTCTTTTTGTAGGCTTATCCTTGTCTGCGCAGAACATAAATTTCTCCGAACACATTGCTCCTATCGTATTTGAAAAATGTACACCTTGTCATCAAAATGGGCAAATCGCTCCCATGCCCTTTACCAATTACGAAGAAATTTCCGCATACGCTTCCATGATAAAATACGTCACGGAGATTAAATACATGCCTCCGTGGAAACCTGTTAATTCCAATCATCATTTTAAAGGAGATCGCCAGTTGACGGAAAAAGAAATTGAACTCATCAAAAAATGGGTAGACAATGGTTTAGAAAAAGGAGCGATTGACAAGCTCCCCCAACTAGATTTAAAAGCTAAAAAATCGACCATTGACAATCCTGATGCGATCATTTCTATGTCTGAATCATTCGAGCAATACGGCGTTTATTACGATCAATTTCGAACCTTTGTTTTACCTACAAACTTTGACCAAGATAAAATAATCAATGCTATTGAATTTGTTCCCGGCAATGCTTCTATTGTTAGATCTTGTTTTATTTCATTGGATAATTCTGACAAGGTAAAAACACTCGATGAATGGGATCCACAATATGGATATTTTAGTTTTGGAGAGATCGGAATTGTTCCAGATCAAAGCAGATGGTACACTTGGCATCCGCTAAAAGGAGCAACCTTTTTTCCTGAAAATAGTGGCAAATATTTACCGAAAAATGCGAAGCTACTTTTACACATCCATTACGGTCCTACGGGCACTCCTCAAAAAGATAGTTCTTTTATAAAAATAAAATTCTCAGAGAAACCCGCTTCAAAAATCCATCAAAACATTCCCTTAATCCATTCTTATATCCTAACCAATCCTCCTTTAGAAATCCCCGCTAATGAAAAGATTCGGTTCCATGCAAAATTTGAAGTTCCATTCGATATGGAGCTAAGTGGAATAATGCCGCATAGTCATCTCTTAGGTCGAAAATGGGAAGTATTTGTTTCCGATCCTACGCGGGAACATTCTCAGTCGCTTTTGAAAATTACAGATTGGGATTTAAAATGGAAGCAACAATTTGACTTCGATCAGCCTATAAAGTTACACGCAGGAACTTTTGTCCATGCCCTCACCGAATATGACAATACCTCCGACAATTTATTCAATCCAAGTGATCCTCCCAGAGAGATGAAGCAAGGAAGACGGATGTACGAAGAATTGTTTCTAGTATATTTTGATTTGATAATGCCTTTAGAATTTACAGATTCCGGCATCAAATTACGGCCTTCTCCCACCCTTATTTGTGTTCCTAAACCTGTATTCAAAATCCAGGTAAATAAAGCACAATCCTTAAACGTGCTGATAAAAGATTTTTCAAATCAAACCCAGATCACTGCTTATGAAAACAAGTTTTTCAAAAAGGGTGAACATGCACTTAAACTCGACTTAGAAAGTTTGCCTCAAGGAAATTATTATCTGGAAATAACCAATCAGGACGGAGCTGTGATCGGTAGATCAATTTTCGTTTTTGTGGAGGAGGATTTTCTGGAATAAGAAGTGATATAAAATATTTTTTAAGTTAAGCAAAGAGCTTAAGTAGAAAAAATTACCCCAAAACATTCTCTAATTTTGCCAATAAATCTTTTGGACGAAATGGCTTAGATAAGAAATCATCCATACCAACTGCTTGTGCTTTTAAAATATCCTTGCCCATCGCAGAAGCAGTCAATGCAATCATTTTTGTATCCGTATTAGGATTTTGAGTACTTTTTATAATTTTGGTCACTTCAAATCCATTGGTATCGGGAAGTTGAATATCCATCAATATTACATCATACTTTTCAACATTGACTCTTTCTATTGCCTGCTTACCATCTTCCGCTAAATCAAAATTAATATTTAATTTTTTTAACAGCCGAATGATAAACTTCTGATTCATAAAATTGTCTTCGACGACTAAAATCTTAATATCTGAGAATACATTTATCTCCGAAAGTGGTATGTTATCTTCACGCTGTGTTCTAATTACTTTTTTAGGTAATTCTATAGGAAACTTAACAATAAAAACACTTCCTTTTCCAAATTCACTTTCTACTGAAATTTCTCCTTCTAGAACCTCTACCAAATCTTTTGTAATCGCTAGTCCCAATCCGGTTCCCCTTGTATTGGTTAACTCAGGAGCATGAATTTGTTTGAATTTTTTGAACAAAAACTGTTTCTTATCGGACTCAATACCCGCACCAGTATCGTAAACTTCTAACTGAAGAGATAGCTTTTCTTTCCAGGTAATTTGCGAAGCTCGAATTCCAATTTCACCCTCCTTAGTAAATTTCTCAGCATTACTCATCAAATTATTTAGAATCTGTTGGAGGATGGTTTTATCAGAAATTATATGTGTAGGAATATTTTCATCCTTTGTCATTCTGACTTTAAGTCCTTTCTCCTTTACCCGATTCTCATAAGTCATTTGAATGTTATCTAGAATCGTCGAGAAGTTAATAGTAGATTTGACCACTTCAATATTACCAGTTTGAATTTTTTGGATGTCTAGAACATTAGAAATTAACCCTAAAAGAAAACTCGATGAATGGTCCAACGTTTTAATATAATCCAGTTGTTCTTCATTCAAACTAGTTTCGTACAGCAGGCTAATCATACCGATAACAGCATTCAAAGGTGTCCTGATCTCATGACTCATATTCGCCAGAAAATTCTCTTCTGCTTTTTGAGCTTCAATGGCTGCATTTTTAGCTTCAATTAGTTCCTGTTCATATTGCTTTCGAATACTAATATCCGATTCGATTGCCATAAATCCTGTGACCTCACCACTATTATTAATCAATGGATTGCAAGTAATCTGAATCCAATAAGGAAAACCTGCTTTATTATAATTCATTATCTCTACATCAAATCCCTTTTTATTGGCTACACTATCTCGCATTACTTGAATCATTTCCTGATCAGTACCTTCACCTTGCAAAAAATCTCCGGGTTTCTTCCCTCTTACTTCATCCAATGTCCAACCTGAAACTTTTGTAAATCCTTCATTCATCCATTCTAGTCGTCCATTAATATCTGTAATCACTACACCATTAGTACTTTGACTTGCGACCAAAGAAAGTTTTTCTACCTCTTTCTCTATTTTTTCTCTTCTACTCTTTTCATTTAAATTGTAATAAGTATTCACTAAAAAAAGTAGCAAAGGTTTAAGCTCCCTTAATTGAATTTCAGTAAAAGGTGTTTTCCGTCTTAAAAACAAATATTCATTTTCTGAAATGGGAAAAAAGTAACAGAATTGCCCGTCTAAAGAAAAATCAAGCTGAATGGGAAGGGTCTTAAGTTTTTGAAAAAAAGATGTTTTAGGAAAAATACCAGGTACAATAAACTGCGCTTTTAAAACTTCCTCTTTATCTATATTAAATAAACCACAAGTGTTGCACTCTAATCGTTTCAATAATAAGGGCACACTTTTATGTACCAGTTTAGTACTGGACTGTTGACTTCCTATAGATAAAGCCAACTCCAAAAGAACGTCACTTAATATGTGCAATTTTTTATTATTCGAAAATTCCAACTACTGCAGTTTTATTGTAAATATCTAAATATTCATCTCCATTATTTGCAATTTCACCTAAAGTCAATGCTCCAAATGAATTGGACATTGGATCCAATTGCTTCAATTCTTCAGCAAATTTTTCTTCCATAAATAAGCCCCGTGATATGCAATCAATAATAATTGTATTGTTATGATTAGTGCTTTCTTTCTCAGCTTTTTTCCTTGCTTCAGTAGCCCCATCAATCAAGGTTTCCAAATTGCCATAGAGCACCTGCACATAAGCCCCTTCTTCAATATCATCTAATAGAAAAAGTCGTCCATTTTCTGTTTTGAATGGGTCTCTGACTGTCAAGTTATCATTTAACTTTTGAATACCAATTGGATATGACTTTACACAATTAAAAAAATCATCATAATCAAATTCTTTTTTAGAATGTTTTTCAACAATCGCTTGATAAACTTCCATCACTGGTTTCCAATCTAAGCTAATGATCTCATTGTTAGAAACTTCTGTTACTTTTAATTGGCTACTAATTGGAGACCACCCATGTGCGACTCCTATATTAATTTTTTGAGCAATAGTAGCTACTATTCCTGCTCCTTGGATCATCCCTTCATTTGTAACAATACACGGCAAAGGTTCAAACTTTAAGGTCCCTGTTCCTCCACCCAGATAATTAGGAATTGAACCATAATAATTGTAGAGACAATCAAATAAAATAGCTTTGTCTCGAACAAGCGCATCTATAAATATAAGAAAAGTACTGTTTTCATCAATATCTTCATTCAGTTCCTCTGTTACTTTTTCGATTATCTTACCTTCATCAAATTCATTAATCGTTGTGTATGACATTGAAAAAGGTAATCCTAACAATACTGCACTGTCTCCAGAACGTTTACCGTTCATTATAACTTCAGGAAATACACCTCCAATTACTGTTTTATCAATGGATTTCAATTGTTGGGAAAGAATATCAGGGTCAAACCTAAAATTTTCGCTAATATACAAAATTATTGATTGTACATTCTCATTATCAACCATAGCCTTAAGAGCATCTTCAAGAGATTGCCCAGTCTGGTTATTTACAATACTTTTTATCATTATTTGCAGTTTTTGTTATATGGGTTAGATTAATCTTTTGGGTATTTTACAAAACTTAAAGAGGCGGGTTTTCATCATTAATTATACAAAAAATATACCTAAATCAATATACTTAATAAACCTTAAACTGTGTTTTTTGCTAGTTGTTGCATCATTGAGAGCTTGCTTATATTTCATACTAGGCTACTGAGGCCTCAAAAAAACCGCCTGACTGGACAAGCAGAATTTTTAAACAAATTCTAATAGAATAATGTTTTTATGCAAATTTTGTTGAGAGACAAAGTTAAACTGAGAGGAAAAACACAAAATTAGAAAATATCAAAAGCGATAAAGTTTAGCTAATTTTCTAAAGTTGTCAACAATAATAATTAAAAAATTGAAAATAACCCTATACTATTAATAAATATTATCAAAATAACGTATATAACATTAGTATTCCTTTTACTTTTTGCTTTCTCCATAAGCCCCTTGTTCAAATTCCACAGGGGAATAATTTTCTGCTTAGGCTATGAAAAAGTAATCGAAAGTGAAGGATTGGATAAATATAGAAAAACTATAGCGCCTATTTAGCTTCAAAAAGGAAGTGGTATTAGATGTAATTGATTTTTTCAAGAAGGAATTGGCTTCTTCAGAAAAGGGTAGAATTGAAATATCAAATTCAAACACTGATGCTCGGAATGCATTGAGGAATTTTGTTGGAAGAAAAAATTTCGTTTAATGAAATACTCTCTTCCTTTCCTAAAATCATCAAACTAGAATTTTGAAGACAATCAATCTTCCTAATCCTATATTTCTAAGTCATCTAAAAGTTCTAATACACCAATAACAATTAAATTGTGTTCAATTCTATTTTGTTCACTTGTAATCAGTTTGTTTCTTTTTTGTCTTTGAAGATCATTCCATCGGCTTGCAAAAAGGATCGTTGAATTTTTTTCGTTAGAATTATTCGTTTTAATCAATAGTGCCTCTATTGCTAATTTTATTTTATTCTGAGCAATCAATGAACGAATAGTTTCAAAACCCTCTTCTTTTACTACTTTTTCTGCTTTGGGAGTATCTTGAAGTATTTGTTTAATATTGATCGTATCGGCAATATAAATAGTGCCTTGATTATTTTTTAAATCGTTGGTAGTGTTCGTTTGATTACCAAAGGCTATATTTCCTTTATTCTGTTTAATCTCGTTGTCTTTGATCGTAGTATTCTGATTGGTTGTACCTTGATTTTTCATACTATTTAAGAGATTTAATAAATTAGAAAACACTTTTACCAGCTCATCATCACTATTCATTTTCTTTCTTAACATCGATCTAAAAACTGCTGGAGCATCTTCATCTTTTTGATCTTCCACATACTCCTTATAAGCCTGAGGAATAACTTTTTCAATATGGTTTATTAAATTTAAGCTAGCTTCTGACAAAGGTTGGTCTTGATCTAATGCAGTCTTAACAGCTTTGAATATTTCACTAGAAAGTTTTTTAGGTTCCATTAAAGGTAAAATCAAATACCTTTCTTCTAGTTGATCGAGCAATTCAAAAATAAATCCAGCAGCATGTCTAGCTGCGATAGGTTGACTTCCTTCCTTATCTGAATCCGACTTATTGTCTAGTAAATCCGAAATCCCACGCACACATAATGATTTTACAAAAGGATGATTTTCCAATGCTTTTGCAAAACCAAATGCTTCCATTTCAACCGCAAGCGTATCATTAAAATATTTTTTTATCCTTTTATAAAGTTCAGAATCTGTAGAAGCAATCACTTTCTCTCCGGCAGCAATAGCTCCGAAGAATACTTGAGGATCTTCTTTTTCTGTTTTAAGAGAGGCTTTCCATTTTTGATCTTTTGCAATAGATTGAGCAAAACTGATCAGATCAGGGCTAAAGTTAATAGACTCCGGTCGAGCTACATATCCGTTTTCTGTCTCTTTCCCTGATTCATAATCATAAACTTTAAGTCCAACAATCACACTCCCTAAAGATACATCTTTAACACCTCCTGCAATTCCTGAAAGAATTGCAAGAGACGGTTGAAAATATTGAATTGCTCTTTCAACAGCAATGCCCATCACCTTATTCGTTACCCCTGCTTGGCACAAGATCACTTCATAATTTAAATATGAACCTTTGAAAATTCCTTTTTCATAAACGATACCATTGACAGGAATTTTTTCTAACTCAGAAAGGTTTGTTCTGATTGCCAAATATTCTAACTCCAATGGTGTAAAGATGATGATCTTCATATTTTATATTTGATGTTATTTGGTATTTTACTTTATTTTAAAAAATATACTTACTCCAAATGTCACTGCAAGATCTTTAAAAATTAAATCATCGTTATCAATAGTCGCAACAACTCTCTCACCATAATTAGGATTAAAGGGGGACTGAAATCTATAATTAAATCTGCTATAAATTATTACTCTCGCTTGGTCATTTAAAGAACTTTTTGTTGACCTAGACCTAGAAATTAAATCACCTGCATAATATTCATAACCTAGCATCCCTCCTAAACTTAAGTAATTTCGCATCTGGTCAATATCTTCATCTACAACATTACCGACCGTATGTTTTACACTTAGCGGAAAGGCATAAGCTCCTCCTGCCATAATTAAAAGATGATGATCACTTTCAATTTTACCCGGACGAAGTTTTAAATAGAATGGAATTTCAAAAAAGGAATTTTCATACTGGTCAGTAATGTCATCATTGTCTTTAATCTTGAATTTTGTGATTGAATATTTCAATTCAGAATAGAATCCTATGATAGAATTAGGAGCATAAAAATCTAATGCTAAATAATATCCGACACCCGGAAAGTCGTCATCATAATCAAATTTTATTGATTCTGGCGACCCACTAAAACTATGGTATACTGCCCTATTAGCAACATCATCACTATCAAGCAAATAAACCAACTCAGCTCCAAAGCCAAGAGACAATCTGGCTTCTCGAAGAGAGAAAAGCTTTGGGGAAAAATCAATATCGAAATCGCCTTGTGAAAAAATAGAACTAGTGTAAAACATCAAAAAAAACAGGGGAATTAATTTAAAATCTTTCATAATTTATTTAATTTTTCTACTGAATACATTATCATACATATGAGTTGCTTTCTGATGTCCTTTACTTTTAGCTTTAAGCATGTACAAACGACAATAATTAAAAGCCTGAGTTTTAGAATATTTCATTTTTCTTTGCACACCTTTCGCATTTTTATAAAGGATCATTGCCATGATATAATAAGCGTCTTTATCCAACTGTCCACTGTCTTTATATTTATCCATCACCCTAAAAGCCTCTATATATTTTTTCCTTTTAGCCATTTGCTTCGCATCATTTATTTCTTTCTTGATCGAGGCAAAAGAACTTTTTGGTTTATTCAATGCAAGCGTACATTCTTTTATTTTTTGATTGACATAAGAATCATTAGGTTTATATTTATCAGCAATCCTGTAAGATGAATGAGCATTGACGTAATATTTTTTTTGAAAATATTGATCTCCTTGTTTTTTATAAAAATTATAATTATCTAGATTAAACAACCTATCACATTCTTGTATTTTGGTGCTTATTGATGTGGATTGTGATCCAGAAAAAGTCAGTGCTTTTGTATAATATTCCTTTGCCAGTGTGTATTGTTTTTGACTAAAATAAACCTCAGCCTTTTGTTCAAATATTTCAACACTCATAAGGTTCTCACATTTCTTTATTTTGGCGTTTATTTCTATTAAGTCTAGTTGATAAAATTTCGCATTAGTATAAGCGTCTTTAGCTTCTAAGTATTTCTTATTAGCAAAAAAAACATCACCTTGTTGAATATATTTTTTCGAAAGTGATTTGGCATCTTTCTTTTTGGCCTTTGATTTATTTTGCCCTGAACAATTAGAAGGATCACTAAAATGTTCCGGCATTCCAATAATATTAATCCGATATGGTTTACTATTGATATTAACTTTAAGAATGTTCTCTACCGTTCTAGACTGGTTATTATATTTCATTTCTTTTGTAAAAGTAGCCGTTACAAAAGCTTCTCCATCGCCTGTATTTTCGACACAATCATCAATAGAAAGTTCTTTGATATTGATTTCAATATTATTCCCATAATTGTCTTCTATAGAAGTCAGATAGGTTCTAAATTCCATTTTATCATTCTCACTTTCGTCAAATAGGTCATAATAATGGGAATGCCCGGGGTCTTCAAAAAAGTCTAATAATTCCAGTTGCAACACCGCTACATCTTGAGGATTAGAATTATTAGAATAAGTAACTAAACTCTCAATGTATTGATTTACTAAAGATTCAATTTCTTTTTCAAAAGCAATATCATTGGTATTTAAAAATGAAGAAGCCATTAATAAAAACAGAACACAAGCAAGTTTTATATTGTATTTTTTGACTATCATTGCACACTAGATTTAATACTAAAATTGTTTGATGTATTTGCAATTTTTTTATTCCGTAAATCGATAATAATTATTTCTTTAATTTCTTTCGCTACTTCCCCTTCAATTCTAATATTTTTTATCACATTGATTAAAGCATAATAATTGGAATCTCTTTCTTCAAAACGGATGGGTAATTCTGAGTCGAATTGAAAATCAATTTTCATCAATTGAGTATCTAGATTCATCTGAACGATTTGACCTAAATAAGAGCGAATAGAAATTAATTCATCTGTTTCTCCATCTAAAAGGTCATTAACAACTCTTGCTTCAGGAGAGACAAACAAACTTAACAAACTGTCTACTTCTCCTTGAGAACCAACTTGATTGATGGCTGTTAAATTTTCGATACATGCTGCATACTTTTTTACTATATCTTTTAATGCTTGTTGATCTACTGAATTAAAATCAATCACTTTCTTTTTATTATTAATACTATTCCCAATTGGATAATCGAATAGATTTTTTCGATTAGTCACATGTAGTTGTTGAGCCAAATACTCGTTTTTAATAGAATCAGATATTTGAAATATTTCATAAATCAACCATCCGCTATTTTCCTCAAATCGATCAATAAATTTCACTTTAAAAATCCAATCTTTGATTTGCAAAAACTGAATTTCGTGACTTTTTATTTCTTGGACTTCTAAATCTCCAGCGTGTAACAAATACAACAGGATACTATTAAAATCTGTACTAAAACCAGTTGGCATCAGGTCAACAACATCTTTATTATCTTGCAAGGATTTATTTAATCTCAAAAAATTAAACTCATGAGCATTAGGATATAGGATGTTATTTTGTTTAGCAAAAATATCCATGTTTAAAAACTCTCCATTTAAACCTGCAAAAACCCATTGAAAGGTGGTATCAGAATTAGTTTGATATTTCAGTGTAACCTCTATGCTAGAAGGATTATTTTTAAATAGCACATTATAACTAATCTTAGAAAAAACAAAAGGGTCTGATAAAGCAATATTTTTTTCTTCTAAACATATATTCTCAATAAATTGAATAACCAAATTAGTATCACAGTCAACAAGAAATCGATTGTCAAATAAATGAGAAATATTTTCTATCCGTTCATTAATTGTTAATGCCTTATTTATTCTTTGACCTTTAAAGTTTTCTTTAAAATTGAATCGATCAATAAACTGATCTATTTGTTTCACTTTATAATTAAGAATATCATTATCAAAACTTAGATTATTAGAATCTTTATCAGTAAATAAATTAAAAACCAAAGCAGAATCTATAGAACCCTGCCCTATTGATTTCTGCTCCTTACTAACCGAAAGATCTCCTTTACAAGCAGACAAGTATACAAAAAGAATTAAGACCACATATTCTATCCGTTTCATTTTACTTAGTTTTCGTTACCCTTATATCACCAAGTAAAACGACCCAATGCACACCATGATAATCCTTTATTCTCTTTAGTTCTATTTCAATATTTTTTTCAGTATAATCTTCATAATGGCAATCGTTTTTATCGAGTTCATTATTGACATTTCTTTTCCCACAAAACCGTTGGCCAATAGTCGCAGTCGCGATATACTTAATAGAACCATCAGCATTTTTCACTTCCGTAAACTTACTAAAGTAAGAAGCCTCTGCAACGTATTCCACAATGACTACTTTGTAATTAAGTTGTTTCATCCTATTGAGATATTCTCGAACACCATATGAATTAGTGCTATTTCTGTTTTTTGAAGAAACCTCAATTAGAGCATTACTTCTAAAAAGATCAACAGCTAAATCAACAAATCTATCTCGGACATCTCCATATTTCTTATCTCCAATTTTTGAAATATAATTAGTTAAAGTATTTATTTTTGCAACTGCATCTCTGTTGAAATCAGCTATCTCTTCTGGACTTAATCTCGATTGACTGTTTGCCTCGGTAGAACAAACAAGAGACAAAACAAATAGCAGTAGGAGATATTTTTTCATAATTTAATGTATTTCACGAAGCGAAACTTCTCTGTATTTTGAACCTTGTTTTGAAATTTTCGACTCTAAAACTTCTATATCTTTTAAAGTAATAACACTAGACAGGTAAATTAAATAATCTTTAGCCATATGAATTTTAACTACGGTCCCATTCAATCCGATTTCTTTTACTCGAGCTTGAGGAGAAAAATGTAGATTGATCGATTCATCAGCAGCTTTAATTCTATCATCAAAATCAATATTCTCATTCCCAATATGTAAGAGTATGTTTCTCAATTCATCATGGCTATAATCTTCTTCTTGAATAATTAGATGATTTACAACAGGATCAATATTTTCTTCCTGCTTATCCGTAAAGGAAGGAAACCAGTTCTCAGAAGTCATATAAAATGCTAAACATCCAAAGACCGTAAGAACACTAGCAACCAATAAAACTGGCTTGATTAATCTAAAATTTTCTTTTGAATTAATTGGACTTAACGCTCTTTCGCATTCCTGGCATTTAAATTCAGTCTCCGATGCGACCTCTTGAATGACTCCATTTTGAGCAAGCGTACAATAATTAAGATTTATACATTTTCCTTGATCTATTGAATTCATAATTATAATTTTGATTCAACGAGAGTTAAAATATTGCTAGCGATTTTACTGTTTTCTACACTATACTTTTCAAGTGTTATAAGATCATGCATTTTTTGATCTTGAAGGAGTGAATGGTTTGAAGCAATCAATAAAATTCCTCTTAACAAGTTTTTATTACTATTATTTTGCGCTAATTCTTTCACGACTTTTATTGCTTCTTCTAGCTTCCCTTCACTAATTAAATTCTGAATATTAATTTGAAAATCGTCTTGTCCGTTTTTTGTATTTTCAGAAGTCGTCTCTTTCGAATTGATACTTGCATTATTCCCAACGGATAAATTATTTGTATTTATCGTTCCACCACTTATGATAATTCCTTTGTTATTATTTTTTTTGTTTTTCATTAGTCTAAAGGTTTCTAATAATTTATTTAGGTAGTATTAATCGCTTTGCTTATCCGTTCTTTAATAGTAGCTTTTTTTCCGACTGCTATATTTTTAGCATTGACATTTCCACCAGTTATAATAATTCCATTATTTAATAATTGAGTTTCTCTTTCTTTAAATTCGGATGTGTTTATGTTTTTCGATTCTAAAAAAGAAGTGATCGTATTCAAAACTCTTTTCTCAATTATTTTTAAATACATGTCCTTATCCAATACCTGAAAATATTGTTGGTAATTTTTACTGGCAACTAATTCTCGAATACTTAGCGCGGTTCCATAATTAAAATCTGGATTCCTTTTTGCTTGCAGAAAACTTTTACGTTCTTTTGGATACCGACCATAAATGATCTTATATATTCCCTGAAGAATCCTATTATAAACATAGAAGACGGAACCTATCATCTCGAAAACAGTTGTAAACAAAGACATCAATAACATTTTCCAATAATCTAAAAAAGAAAGATTCATACTCATTGATTTAATACTTTTATATTCTTCTTTAAGAGGAGTCAAAACATAATAAGTGCTTTCAACAAATAGATTTCGATCATTTTTATAAAAACGTAAATAGATACTTAAGATCAATTCGTCATCCCAATCTTTAATCTGAATCAACTGGTAGTATCTAGCATTTTTGTTTGAAATATCCATAAAGGATTTGATCTCTTTTTCGGTAATATTATTAAGAGGAAAACCAAGTTGATTAGGGAGCAGTTTTTTATTCTCTCTGATAGCAGATCCATTAATGACCAAACGGTCGAATATCTCTAGATTTTGAAAATTCAATCCTTTAACTTCATTTAAAATGAGTTCGTATATTTCACTAATTTTAAAATCTTTAGGACTAGTGCCTTTCTGCTCTGGCTTATCAGTATCAATAGCAAAAGACCAACTATTAACTTTAACTCCTGCTCCTACAAAAGGGGAAAATCCATCATAATAAATAACGTTTTTACTAATCTGTGAACTCTTTTGAGTAATTATCTTTTGACTAGATTTAGTGTTGTTTTGTGTTTTATTTTCAGAGAATTCTCCTCTTAGAATTTTGTTTTCGATGTAAATACTATAGATATATGAGACAAGAAATCCTACTGGAAACAAGAGCGTAATGCTAGCTAAAAACATAAAAATATTCTTAGTAGTCATTAGTGATTGAGCTTTGTAACAATGCTTAGATAAAACATCTAAATCAAGACCATGAGGTTCAGCAATGGCTTTGTATTTATTCTCATAAATATCCAAGATATTTGACCGGAGCGTTCCATCTTTATAAACTGCTGCTGATACATATCGGGTAAGGTTATTCATAATTTTGTTTTTTGGAGGCTTATACATTTTTATTATTAGTCTTATCGACAGATACAACAACATCAAAAAGACCTATAACATATACCACAAATAATGAGATCAAAAATGTCACGTATCCGAAGTCACTGCTAAATGGTTTTACACCTGTATTCGCAAGAAAAAAATCTATCACTGCATAGGCAAAAAATAAAAAATAAATCCATTTCCTGCTAAAATGAGGATGAGTGTAAAACAGACCCATTCCTACAAATTGAGCTAAAATTCCTTTTAAATATGACTTAGGTTTTTCTTTGATTATTAAAGGTGCTTTTTGGGAAATATTTGTTTTATTAGTTTGGATTTTATTTTTTTTTTGAAGGTTTGTTTTTTTTAAAGATTTCGAAAAATTGCTTTGTGAAGTTGTCAGTCTTATTTCAGAAAAAATAGTACTCCCCCACTCTTGAGCCGATGGCCGCGCATCAGGGTTTTGATGCCCTAAATCAAAACTTCTAATAAACAGTAATCTAAATTTTTTAGGAAGCAAGTGAAATTTATCATGCAAGTCCGGTTTTGTTTGGATATAATGAGCATTCGTTCCAAACGGAAACAATCCAAGTTTAATGTGTGAATGAACTGTCGATTCTTTACTAAAAGAAGGAAGCGGCGTTATACAATAAGGATGCAAACCAAATAATAATTGATAAAAAACAATCGCCATAGTAAATCTATCCCATGATTCTTCAACAAACATTTTTGAAGGAACCTGAGTGTTTCCTTCTGGTGGCATATACTCTGGTGTACAAACCGTTCCTTTAAATTGTCCATTAATCTGAATGGAATCTAAATCGATAACAGATACTTTTCCTGTGTGAGTGACTAGAACATTTTGAGGCTTAAAGTCAATGAGCACATATTTTTGAGTTTGATGAATAGCATTCAAGCCACTAGAAATATTAACACATAATTTGAGTCTACTAATCAATCCACTTACTTCTTTTCTATCATATTTAGTATCCCATTTTTTTGAAAGACTTGAATTATTTTTGGTTAAACATATCTTGTAAAGAAGTTCACTTTTAGAAAAAGCTTTTGGCATCATAAAGCCAATAAATTCTTTAGTTTTAAAATCATAAATCACTTCGATGGGCCAGCAAAGCAAACAATTATCTTTCTCTAGATTTTGAGGTTGATTGTTCACCATAAAGGTTACTTTCTGTTCTCTTTCTTTAGCCTTAGCTTTTGCTTTAACAACATCCTTTTCATTATCAAAATAAATTTTCACACAATAATTTTCAAACCCTGGATCTTTAAATAAGTAAACAGCGCCTTCTCCTCCCGAAGCAAAAGGTTTCTTTTCTATATTCAGTATTTTATTTTTCGCATTTATGACTTTCATTGAACTTCCTTTAATTACTCTTGATCAACCTTTCTCTATTCTTGTAATTCTGAGTTTATTGCTTATTTCTTTTATATGGAATTTTTGATGGTACATTTCTCCAGCTCTAGAACTATCATTGACTGGATCTTTAGCAAAGTATTTCACCCAAATCACAGACTTCTTTGGATTTTTATTTTTAATGATTTTAAAATCATATATCTCAAGATTAGTAATATCTTTATACCCATCTCTAAATAATTTTTTCTGCATCCAGAAAGGATCTATAAGATCATATGCTTCCTCTAAGTCACCTTCTGCTAAGTAATCAAGAAAATCCAAGGCTACTTTTAATTCAGGGGTTTCTAAGGTGGCTTTAGTTATTTTAAATTCACCCTTAAAATCCCGAAGATGAAAATCTTGATAATATAAAATATTCTCTCTGCCATGCTTTTTTCTATCATTGACAGGGTCTTTTGCATAATACTTTATCCATACAATTGGATAATTTTTAGGTGAATTCCTAAGTTTTATCTCTTTTACATTCGTTGACACAACTCCTCCATAGCCTTTAACAAAACTGCTTTTTGATTTCCAGTTTTCATTTCTCGATAATTCGTAAGCTTCATCCAATTGCTGATTTCCGATATAAGTAATAAAATCTTCTACAACCTTTTCTTGTTTTGACTTCTTGTATATTTTAGTGTCAACTTTTTCCTCTGGAACAATTACCTCCTTTGAATACATGCGCTCTTTTCCCTTTCCAAAGAGAAAATAATACCCTCCAATAGCTAGTAAAATTAATAACACAAAAACCAATACTCCTCCAATATTTGAGGGCTGCTTTGGCTGATTAGTTTTCCTTTTATATGCAGGAGTCGTGGCCTTTACCGCGGCAGTTCTCTTTTTACTGGTTCGCTGAGTAACTCTTGGTTTAGGCGGTCTAATTGGAACAGCTTGTCGAACAGGAGGAACTTGTGGAGCCGGAACAACTCGAGCTCGTGAATTAGTTTTAGGTTGTAAAACTTCAGTATTATTTACAATTCTAAAAAGGGTCTTTCCCCATTCTTCAGCAGAAGGTCTTACATTAGGATTGGTATGCCCATAGTCAAATGCTTTTAAAAATAGTTTTCTAATTTCTGGAGCAAGGTGTAAGTGAAAAGTATTATGAAAAGGAGGAGTCACTTTGATATGACTTGCACTCTTGCTTCCATGAACAAATAGTCCGAAGCTAATTTTTTCTCCTATTGATGGAAGTTCACCATACTCTGGTTTGGTCGTACTTGCATAAGGATGAACACCTGTGAGCAATTGATAAAAAATGACTGCCAAAGAAAACTCATCCCAATGATTTGAAATATATTGTTTTTGAAAATTCACTCCTTTTGCTTCTGGAGGCATGTAATCTGCTGTTGCTGCAGAACCATAAAATAAAACTCTTTTATTTTCTGAAATTTGAATAGAATCAAAATCAATAATAGAAACATTTCCATGATCTGTTACTAATAAATTCTGAGGTTTTAGATCTAATAAAATATATCTTGCTGTCGTGTGAATTGCATGTACTGCAATAGCAATATTAACGCAAAGCTTCAATCTTGACAATCTTCCTAAATCCGTATCTCTTCTATATTTCTGATGCCAATAAGAAGAAAGTTTAGCATTGATTTTTGGATTACATAACTCATAAGGTGACTCACTATTCTTAAATGCCAAAGGCATTATAAATCCACAAAAACCTTTTTCATTAAATAGAATACTAAGGGGCCAGCATATTCGATATCCACTACTCATCAAATTTGGTGGTGGATTCAAAACCATATATTGCAACTTATCTTGCCGATTAGTATTTATTTTATTTTTAAAATATATTTTCGCGCAACAATTTTGATATTTCAAAGAGTCCTTAATGAAATATACCTGACCTTCTCCCCCAGCAGCAAAGTGAGGTTGAGTTAGTTGTATAATTTCACCATTTGAATCTCTATAAACTGACATTTAATTATTGCTTTTAGAATAATCTTTATTCTTTTTCATCGCTTTGATAAATTCCTAGAATCATGGTTTTATCATCTGATTCATTTTTCAATCCTTCGCTTCCATTTTTTAGAAAATTCTCCCATCTTTCCTGCATTTCTTTATTAGAAATATTTTCATTTTTAAGGTTTAATAAAGTCTCGATAACCGGTTCGTAAAAACCACTGAAAGGTAAATTCGGATCGGACCAAAGTTGAGTCTCAGGATCTATATGACTACACTTAAAAGCATGATTTTCGCAACCATCTGACAGTAGTGTAAATGCTTTGATATCCTCCTTGATTACTCTAGATTCCATATATATGTCGATAAGATTTTCTTCCCAAATATTTGAAGTAATGAATACCGTCGAATTAGCTTCTTCTCCTCTATAGGGATCAATTATCGACTTCCATTCTCCTTTACTGTTTTTATACCCAGCTCTACCATCTCCAATATGAGAGACTAAAATTCCTTCTGGACGTATAATCGCAATGATCACGGTACAAGCCAAATCTTTTAAAGCTGTATCATCTCTATTGAGACTATATTTGCATAGTGCATCATAGATTTTCCTAAAACCTTCTTTTGCAATATCCCCCCATTCATTATCATTTTTTGGAAATCCTCCTTTCTCAAACCAATCGGTTTTCTCAAGGGCTTCAACAAATACTTTTTCGACACTCAAATGACTAACGAGCTTGGAACCAATTTCAGATCTTTTCGCAGAACCGGCTCCATCAGCAGTCACCGCTAATGTCCAACCATAATCTAATTCTTTAATGAAATGATTGTCTTGGCAAGGTAAATTATTCTCTATGTGTGATTTCCCGATAACCGAAGCGCCGACTGTCAAAAATTTAGAAATTGAAGTTTGCTCCGTAAATTTTACAGGAGGAGTTAGGTCCCCTTCTTTATTTTCTTTTTCTGAGAGATTTTCTTCATCTACTCCCCCACCTGCATCTTGATTTTTAACCTCCTGATCCTCCGCTACATTTTCTTCGGAAATATCATGCTCTACTTCTGCATTTACTACAATTTCTTTCTCTTTCGTATCTCCTTTCTTTTTCTTATTTTTAGTATATTTTTTGTTTTTAATTTTCTTAATCCCCTTCTCGTTTTTCTTTTTAGTTGGCTCTACTTCTCGCTTTTTTTTCTCTTCATTCTCTTCTTGTTCTTTTTTTAATTCTATTAAGGGTTTATCTATTTTTTTCATTTTTAATTTGTTCCTATTTTTGAATAATAACACACCTAATAAACTAATCCCAATTAAAGAAAGGAAGTAAAAGGCTTTACTCTTAAAAACAGTATCTTTATTATCGTTCTTATCATCTTCATTTCTCTTTTTCTCAGCTTCCTTTTCTTTGGTTGCTTTCAAACCTGCTACGACTTCCTCCAAACTATCAATTCTATTTTTCATATCTAGAGAGTCCGTTTTGTTCGCCATCTCTTGCCTTATAGAATCTTCCTTAGAAGTACTTTTCCCATCAACCTCTTCTATGAGTACTTCCGATGGAGATTCTATGGTTTTTACAGGTGATTTATCTGCGGGGGCGAGTTGATCATATTTCTCTTTTGCTTTTTTCTTGATAGCCTTTAACTTTTGACTTACATCATATTCTCCTCCTCTTTTAAAAGCCGTATTAACATACTCGTCAAAAACAAAATCGATATATTCTTCAACACTAGAATGGGTTTTATAATGCTTATCTCTAGTTTCTTTATGAACACAAAATCGAATATTGTAAATATCTTTTGTAAGATCATTTCCTTTAGGATAATATTTTTCCACCTTTTTATTTAAATTGATCAGCGACTTTAAATGTTCTTCAGTTAGAACATCATTTTTACCTCTTACTTCAAAATATTTGATAGAAATGGTTCCTCCTATTTCAGTAAGAGCTTCGTCAATAATTTCAATCTCTGCAGCAGTTTGGCAAAAACAGAAAAGTGGTAAACAATAAAATAGTATTGAAAAAATATATTTTTTCATGACAGATAAATTAAATTAAGATTAAAATTAAATGGTAAATCCTTTCATCCAGTCAGGATCTGGAAGATCAACTGTTGCACCATCAGTAGAACTTGCTACTGTGGACATACTAGCACTTAGCCATTTAAAGAATTGTCCAAATTTTAATCCTTTCAATGGACTTGGCGGCATACTTGGAGAAGAAATCTGTGTTAAAATATTTTTATCATACCCCTCCACTCCTACTGCATAAAAAATAAATGTTTTATTTTGAACCCCTTGTTCTATTTCAACCGAAATACCGGCTACATCCTGATCTCCATCTGGTACTCCATCAGTAATTAAAATAACCCATGGTCGATAATAAGGCTGTCCACTATCTCTGTACCATTTTTTCCGACTATCTACTAATTCTAATGCCTGTTTGATTCCATCTACCATTTTAGTAGACCCATGAACAGCTAGGGTTGGCATAGTGAAATTATTAATTAGGGAAGGATCTTGAACAACATCTATATTACTACCAAAAGTAACAATAGCTATTTCCAGACGATTGGATGTAGTAGGATCATTTTTAATTTCTTGCTGGAATTCTTGAAGTCCTATATTTAACTGATCAATAGGATCTCCTTGCATAGAACCAGAAACATCTAGTAAAAGTACACACAAACATTTTTGTTCGTAGTTTTCAGGGGACTCTGTACTAAAATCATTATAAGCCATAATTAATTGTTTTTTGAAGACTACTGCCTTTTTGTTTTTAAATATTATTATTGATTTCTTTTAATTGCTTCATTAGATCATCGATATCTTTTTCTTTTTCTTTGATTCGAATATTCAGACTTACTTTCCGCTCCTCGTCATTTTCTTTTTTCAAATCTCTGTTAATTGCATTGAGGCGTTCCATTTCTATTTTAATTTGACTCTCAACATTTTTGGCCTTTTGTCTTTGCAACAAAAGTGCAAATGGAAGCGAATCTCCTTTATTCTTTTCTGTTTCTTCTCTATTTAAAATTTCAATGAGAATATCTGTAATTTTTATTTTTTCGATTCTGTAAACCTCAGAGGTGACATATCCTTTTTTGAACGCTCTTTCATTCTGAGAAAATCGAGAAAGGAGTTCTGTGCATTCTATTTTATGTAATCCATGAGGAATCATTTCCTCTAGTGCTTTTTTGATTAAACCAGCCTCAACCAATTTTAAAACATGATCATTCATAACGCTGTTGTTTTATCAAATCTGAACTTGAGCAGATTGTATAGATTGAATAATTGAATGAATTCTTTCTAAATACTCCACTGCATCAAATCCTAATTCTTTACAATTCGGTTGATTTTTAAATTCTTCGTTTTCTTTGAATACCCAATTATTAGAAGAGATTTCGTCGTAAACAGGTTTGAGAAACTCTGGCCTTCCTGTTGCTAAAAAAGTTAACTCCAGGTTTTTCATAATATCAATTATTTGATAGGAGTCATCCTCAGGGAGTATTACTGGATTATTTTTTAAAATCGTTTGATAATTATTATAGTTTACTTTAGCAAAGGATTCAAAGAAGGCATCATCAATGGTAGAAAATTTATATTGATAATCTTTTTTACAATTGAGAAACTTGATCAGCAATTCAACAGCATCAAACTTTAGTGCAGCTGAATCGATATCATTTTCAAGATTACCATCTAATCCAACTTTTATCCATTCATTAAAAAATCCGTTTCCGAGTAATTCTTTTAAAGGAGGTTCTAAATATTCATTTACCTCTCCAATCTCTTGTCGTACCAACATAAACTGGCGTTGCATATATTTGATCAGATCTACCTTTGCTTTTGCTTTTTCCTGATCAGTAACTGTTGCTTGAGACATATCTTTAGAGACATTGTCAAATAGCCTTTGATTGTATTTCAATTGCTTCTCGAAGAGGGATTTCTTTAATTCAATTTTTAGATTTTTAAAATCTATATTTAATTTTTTAGCTAAAAATTCTAATTCGTTTATGGCTTGATATCTCAGGTTACTTATTTTTTTTGAAGTTTGAAGTTGACCATTATTAGAAAGTGAAATCCAAGACAAGAATGGCTTCCCTCTTCCGACCAGCTCTTTAAAAGGTGTTTCTAAAAACCTTTGTTTTATTTCTGGTTCTAGGTAATCCGAGCTCTCAAACAACAGATACCCTACTTTCGAAGCATTTAAATATTGGATGATTTCTTTTTTTTGCTGGTCATCCCAACTACTCCATCCTTTAGAATCTCTTACAGGATTTATACTATTATAATTTCTAAATATTTTATAGTAGAAATTATTAGCTAATCTTTTTTCTGTTTTTTGAATAACTTCTTCTTCTGTATTTTCCTCATTAGAATAGTTTTCAATAAGTTTATTTATAAAGTTTTTTCTTAGTCCTAAAGCATTAAAATTTCGACCATATCGATTTTTTATTTTGTCTTTTTCTACTCTAAGCCAAAGTACTTTTCCTGCTCCACTCAATTCAAGAATAGCAGAGTCCATAAAGCCCATCGGCTGGTTGAGTAGCTCATATATTTCCATATAAAACCCTAAGCATTTCCAGACGAGATTTTTTTCATCCCATTTTAATTTCTGGTACTCTTCTTTTAGACTTTCAGTCAGTAATACTCCGATGGTTCGAATATTTTCTCTTGCAATATTTATCGCATCACTTCTATATCTATGGCTAAACTGATTAAACCTTCGAACATATTGAAAGATATGCCTAAGTGTCTTTTTCGAATCACTCCCATTTATGGCCCCTTTTATAATATCACTTGAATCCATTCTTTTAAAATAAATCAACGCGAGATATTCATAAACCTGAGGGCTTTTTTTATCAATTTCTTTTGCTTCCAAGCAATACACCTCTGCTTCATCATAAGCTTCGACTTCAATAGCATCTTGTGTTTTAATTAATAGGGTTTCGAGTTTCTCAAAATCCTCTTCGTTTAATTCTTGAATAGCTCCATTAGACGGTGCATTTTGAGTAAGGACAATGTCAGAATATTCTCCTAAAGCAATATCCTGTATTCCTTCTTCGCCATTTTGAGGATCTTCTTCTTCCAAATAACTTTGAATGATTGGCAAACTGGCCCAACCCTCAACCAGGTCGTCTTCTACTATTTGATTTTGTAATTCGGTTAGAGATTCAACAATTTTTGATCGCTCTATAAGAAAACTATCAAAAGGCATATTACCTTTCATGTTGTCTTTTTTCAGGTTATTAAACCTTGCTCTTTCTCTTGTAAAATCTTTGAAGGTATCTGTGCTGATATCCAAAACTTCGCGAAGAACTAGCAGAACATTTGATATCTCTGCCTTGCCGATTTCATTATAAACGATAATTTTAAGATCTGATATTTCCATATCTAAATTGTTTTTTGAAGTAAAAGAGGTACTGTGTTTATTTGTCTTCTATCCTAAGGTTTGAGTTTTTCTAGATTCTATTTTTGCTTTTTTCAAAATATTCCAAATGCTTCTTTCTGAAATATTAAATCGATTGGCAAGTTTAGCTACGGTCTTTGTTTTTTGAAATTTCTCTTGACGATATAATTCCTCAAATTCATAAACAATGACGTGATATAAAACGGTTTTGTCCGAGATGATTTCAAAATCAATTAAAAAAGTAATAAGGCTCTTTATTTCAAAAGTTAGTTGATGCCTTTCACAATGCTTTTTGAATTTAAAATAGACATGTTCTTCAAATGTATCTAAGATTTGTTTTCGTTGAGGCTTCATATCACTGCAAAGTTTTGGTCACATTAAAGATCATAACAATAACACATATATAGCCCCTAGCAAATTCTCGTTTTTAATATTTTTCACCGTATATTTACAGTAACTATCTTTATAAAAACTACCTTTAACTACATTTTTGGCTAAAAAAATATACAAAATGGTAAAATTTCACCGTGGTATTGATCTCGAAAAAACCAAGATAATTCGGCTTTTAAGAACATTTTCTAAAAAAGAACTGCACGATTTAGATAATTTTCTGAAGTTTCATTTCAGTACAAAATATATAGAGCTTAAAATTTTTGAATATTTATATTCATTTGCTCCAAAATTTAAACCAGCGGATAGAGCCTTATACATTGATGCCATGCATAATTTTGTGTACAAAAAAGAGATGACGAAAGAGACAAAAATTATAAATCTTCAAAATTCTATTTCTGACCTTTACAGCTATATTATGAGGTACTTAACTTGGATGGAAACAAAAACTTTTTCTTTTGAATCTGAGGTAATAAAATTAAAGGCATTAAAGAAAAGAAATTTAAAAAATGACTACTTAGGACATATAAAAAGGATAAGTAATCGAATAGAAAAAAAGAAGCAAAAAGAATTTTGGGATCCTTTACACCTCCTGCAATTAAAAGACATGTACTACTATTCAACTGAAATTGAAAAGCTAGACAATAACTCAAATGTTGTTTTGGAAGCAATGAATCAACTCGATCATTTTTTTGCCGTAGCCAAACTAAAATATTCTTGCGAATTGCTTAGTCGAAAAAATTTACTTCAAGAGCAACATGATATAAACCTGCTTGAAGAAACACAAGAATTGATTCAGAAAAACAAATGGAATAATAATAAATTGATCAGCCTATATTCGAAGGCATTAAATCTAATTACAAATGCAGAAGAAATCAATTTTGAGGTTTTAAAAAAAGAGATTTCTCAAAACCCACCAATTGAAAAAAGAGAGTTATTTATTTTTTGGCTATACCTCTTTAATTACACTGCTAAATTAATCAGGCAAGGTGATACTTCTAAAATCAAGCAATCATTCAACTTATATAAAATTGGACTGAAACAAAACATATTCACTGTTGATGGATATTTCCCTGAAATACTATTTGTAAATGTTATTAATTTCGGATGCACTCTTGGTGTGCATAGAGAATTGACTCAATTTATCAACACTTGGGGAAATACGCTTAAACCAAAAGTCAAAGATCATACGCTTAGTCTAGCTTATGCTCGTATTCATTTTGAAAAAAACAAATTTGAAGACGCGCTTAAATTCTGTAAAGACTTAAAGCATAAAAATGACAGTTTTGATCTTCAAAGTAAGATGATAGAAATTAGAAGTTACTTTGAATTAAGGGAAAAGTATAAAAAGAAAATTTATAAAAAGTGTGAGCAATTTGAAAAATATCTCAAAGGCCATAAGAGACTTCATCAATCTATTATTAAAGGGGGGCTAAATTTTTTGATCATTTACAGGAGTCTTTTAAATCCAAAAAACAAAAAAGCAATGATCAAAAGAACAACAACACTCAAACCTATTATTGCAAAAGAATGGCTACTCAGTAAAATTAATCAAATAGATTAGATTAGATTTTCAAATAGGGTGTGCTCCCTAAAAGGCAACACACCCATATTTTTCTATGTGATGATTGTATCAATGATAACAATCAACAAATGCAATAAAATATCCATTTTAGCTAGTTTTAAAAATGATAAAATCGGGTTAATGACGTATCCAGTATCACCCGAAAGTATCTGCAGCTACTTCATCGTGATAGATTAATACCGTTAAAAAATTGCATAGCAAGGCCGTTTACCTATTGATGATTTTCAACAGATATTGCTTAGTGATTAGCGAACATTTTATATGTAGGACATTAATCTTTCAAGCAATCAGAAATGCTATGTGCGGTGTTCCAAATAAATTACACTGCAAATATATAGCGATATCAAGCTTGAAAAAACACAAAAACTAGATTATAAAAGTTTACATAAATCCATATAGATTTATGCAAACTCAAGTCGTTTTGCTTTAAATAAATCGGCTTAAAATCATTCCTGCTCTTAGAATAAGAAGCGGAATTAGATAGGATATCTTTTGGTTAGTTGTTTGGCATTTGAAGTAATCGCTTTGAGAGCAATTAAGTAATTATCAAAAAGACTAGGTGCTCTTTTTTTTGTAAATTGAAGTGTAGGAGCCTTCCTTCTTTCAAGTCCATAAATGTAATGTTGAACAATCATCTGACCATTAGAACTAAAAGGATCTATTGCTAAAAAAGCATTAAAAGGTATATTTGAATAAATAAATACTTCAAATTTACCATCGTACCCCTTTTTATTAAACTCCTCACTGATCGAAATTAATTCATTTGCAGTCTCTTTAATGATTTCTGAACTTTTCTTTTCTTTGGGAAATATTTTTGCTAAATCTCTGAAATAAAGTTGAGCAATATTTGAATCAGGGTCTAATAAGTAACATTTAAAATCCACACCTTTACTTAAAACATTTTCAACATATGATTTATATTCTTCATCGCTTCTAGTTGTAAAATAATCTGTAAATCTACGAAGTCTTATACCTATTTCATATATCGATTGTTTAGCCGAAGCAATAAGCTTAGTCTTTTCAGAAATGAACAACCTTCCTTTAGTGTGTAAAGTATATGGTAAATTAAGATCGACTTGGAGTTCTCCGAATTCTGGAACCTTTTGCATTTTACAAGGAGCAAGAATATTTTCAAAACAATCCGTCTTAATATTATATTCCATACATAATTCAGACTTTATTAGTATTGTAAGTCCTTCGACAGCCTTCTTTATTATTTTATTACCTACTTGCTTTTGAGTATATAGATTACTTAGGCTTGCTTTTGAGATTTCGAATTCCAGAAATTTTAATTTATTCAAAATAGTTATCTGATCATACATTGTTTTTTCATCCGTCATTAACAGTTGAAGTCCTTTTTGAATTATTTGTAATTGATTTTTTCGAATTGACATATCCCTGTAATCTATTTTATTTTTTCGCAGATATTAAACGGAAGAAAATGAAAATCGTTCTATATCTTATTAACATACAATAAAATATATCCAGTAGTTTTGACCGAATTCCAATGGGAAGTTAAAGAAGAAACTTTGAAGAACCAACGAAAGGGATTTTTTCTTTGGGATCAAATTAAATAAAAGATGCCCTTGACTCACTATTAGTCCTAATAATTTTCCACTATATTAAGAGACAAAGGAGTTTCAGAGGATGATATTTACCAAGGACTTGGATTAATTAATTTTAAAAGATTGGCCATAAGAGATCAGACAACTCCAAAAATAAGGATGCGCATGAAAAGCATCTGCATTTTTTAAAAATTCAATTTTTGATTTTTGTAAAGCCCGGTGACTTTCTCTATTCCTTTTTAGTTCTTTATAAAACCCCATAACTAATTCAGAAGAAGTACCGTCTTCTATTTTATTTAAATTTTGAATAGTACACTTTGTACCGCTTTGCAAAAATTGTTGTCCAATGCTTTTCAAACCTTCTCCTGACGTATATTTTCCATGTCCTGTTTCGCAAGCACTTAGTATTACAACTGGTGGCACCTTAGGTAGACTAGCAATATCGTAAAGAAATATATGCTCTTCTTTTTTATTAGAACCAATTAACACAGGGCCTTTGTTTTGTTCATATTCCGAACTGGCATGCATTGCTAAATGAAGTAGCTGGTTAGAATTTTCCATGAGCTTATCATTATTGATTTTAAAAGCATTCTGTTTTACAACTTTTAGTGGAAATAAACGCTCAATTTTTTCTGTTTCTATTCTCGCTCCAGATAACATAGGTAATTCCTTTTCCTTTTTATTCATTGACCTCGAAACCTTGTAATCAGGTGCAATTGTTACAAGCTGTTTGATTGAAACTGTTTTTTCATCTTTGGATTCATATTTTGAAAATAATTTCAAACTAGGATAATACCGAACCGCTGTCGAATGAAGTAAATATGAAACTCCTTGATCATCACGATTTCCACCATCTACGACTAATACTTCAAATGGAATATAATTAAGAATTCCATCAGGTACAACAACAATATGATCAGGTTTTCTTTTCTCAAATAAAGGCTTCAATATAGATTGATAAACCAAAGCACTAGCTTGTTCAAATTGAAGGACAGAAGATTTGGTTGCCTCTAATGCAATGACTGGATTCGAAAATGTTTTTTTAAGATACTGAAGTGTGGATTGTATGCTATCCGAATTTAATTTATGGACGATATTCAAAATTTCACTTTCCTTTTCAATCATCAAAACGAATAGATAATTTTCACTTTCAAAGCAATTGATTATTGCTAGTGATTCTTTTTTTGTTTTTCGGCAAATATTTTTCAATTTCAATAGGTCAACTTTATTCGCCTCTTTTTCACTATGCTCATGAATGTTATAAAAACTTTTATAATAATTTGATTTTTTTATTTGCTTATGAATATAGACTAAGTCATTATTATTTGTTTCAAAAATAACAGTAGATGATCCTACCTTCTCAATTTCGGAAATTACTTTTCTACATAAATCTTTTAAAAGATTTTTAGAATCATAATACATTCGTTTGGTTTCCAACATTGAGGATTTTATATTCTCCATCGTCAGGAGAATTTTATCCAT
>CAKZTD010000438.1 GCA_937921595.1 uncultured Saprospiraceae bacterium | reverse complement strand
CTAAACTCTCTTCACTAATAATAAGAAAAGGATATCCATCAGCAAAGCTTACTTCTTGAGATGGAGCATATTTTCGACTAGTCAATCTTTTTGCATTTACACCTTGAAAAACTAAGCGACAAGAGATTTCTAAGTGTTTTGAAAACCATTCATTGATCTCTTCAGAGGCGATTAGAACCTTTTTAACCTCATCATCCCATACCGTAGCGATTGTTTCTTGTGTATAGGCTTTTTCGATATATGGGATAGTAATACTTTCTCCTTTCCAATATACTTCTAGTTGATCTTCTTGAATCTCAATTTTAAAAAGCGCCAAATCTGCTTTCTGCCGTTGGCAAATAAACCTATTCTGGTCATCGATCAACATCCACCGACGGTCAAACCTGATCCCACGTTCTTCAATTTTAGCTGAATTTAGAGCAATTCCACCCATTGCTTTGATTGGGTAAACAAATATTCCAGTTAATTCCATGGTACTTTTTTGAGGATATTTTTTTTAACGTTTCTTTAATAAAGTCAATAGGGACATAAAAAAACAATACTTATACTATATTGAAATATTTAAATAATTGACATACTGCAAAATACAAAGATTTTTTATTGCAATATGAATGATTCTCTAATCAAGTTGAAAATTATGCAAAATGTATTGTGAAAACTGGCCCCACATAAAGGATTATTTTAATGTAATTGGCATGATTTTCGGTTATTTCTCTATTGTTATTATTAGGTATCTAATATATTCCTAATATCACTATAGCACCCAATCTACTGATATTTTTCCTTTTAACTACTACCATCTTTGTGTTAGAGTAAAAAGCTAAGTTCAAATACTACAAGTATGAGAGAAATATGTACACGGTGTTTCACTGTTTTAATGTTTATGATCTTAATATCCCCTTCAAATGTAGATGGGCGATCAGACACCAATTTAAGTGAGCACAATTTTAATTTTCCAATTTTAAATGGTCCTATTTTAAATCTGGAGGATACCCTCCTGTTTAATCTTATTAATTGTGCTGCAACAGCAGAAGTCTGCATGGGCATTGCATTGGATGATATAAGTAATTATCAAGTTACGGTTAATGGAGCCCAGTACACAAATGGAATTGCTCCCTGTGATTTTGATACCACCAATCTTTATAGTTATGCGACTTTATTCGGCCAAGGAGACTTAGGCCCTTATATTTTGCAAACTTGGGAAATCAATGCTTCGGTATTTTCTACTCCATTTAATAATATACCTGAATTAGTAGACAGTATGAATTCTTGGGATCCAACCGGAAACTGGGTAAATAATACTGTAGATAAGATTATTACTGGAGGAACGCCAGGTAATACTTATGGAGATATGGATGTATTTGTACTAGCTATTGGATCAAATAACATTCTAGGACACAACGATAATTTTGACCCACAAGGAACCATGGTTTTTATAAACTCAGGGGTAACTGAGCTCATCGTAACGGAGAGTTTGACTGGAGATAGTGATACTGCGCTTATCGTTGCTAGTTGTGCTCAATTAGATACACTGATTGATAATACTTTTGTCGGAGTTGGGGAAACCTTTTGCTTAGATTTTAGTGAACTCCCTGGAGATGTCGAATCTGTCACTAATATTTGTCCAACGTCAAATATAGATTTTCAATTAATAAATGGTGATTCCTGCGTACTATATACTGGCCTATTGATCGGAAGCGATACGGCTTGCTTTGTTGCTTGTGATGGCTTCGGTATTTGTGATACAACTTACTTGATGATTGAATCACTTCAGGCAATGGGTAACCAAGAGATTTTCGACACCTTGATGATCGGAGAATCTGCACAGTGGTGTGTTGATCAATCCATTTTTATGGGAACGGTGGATACCATTTATAATATCTGCCCTGGTGCTTCAGGAACATTTACGGAATTTGTAATCGACCCGATCAACTTCTGTGTTGACTATACTGGTCTTGCCAGTTTAGGAACAGAGCAAGGTTGTTTTGTGGTTTGTGATGATTTGAATAATTGTGACACAACGACAATAAATACAACAGTAAGAAGAGTAGGACCTAGTTATTACTATGATACACTCTACGTTAATCAAGAAGGTTTCTTTTGTGATTGGGATGTTACCAATTTATTTGGACCAATAGTCAATATTGAAAACGGTTGTGTTGGAATGTCAGGAACGGAAGTAATGTTTGATGTAGATGTAACAAATTTCTGTATTGGTTATGATGCAATGGATGTTGGAAAAGATACGGCATGTATTTATCTGACGGACAATACAGGAGCAATGGATACAACCTTTGCAATAATTTGTGTTTTGCAACCAGAAACTGAAATGGTATTGGATACCATTCGAATTACAGTCAATCCTACGTACTGTGTTGATACGACTCAGTTAGCAGGAGACATTACTAGTATAGAAAATATTTGTCCAGATGATTCTGGCGAAGCTATAGATTTTGTGATTGATTCAACAACTTTCTGCATCACTGCAAATCCTATTATGCTAGGGACCGATAGTGCCTGTATTGTGATCTGTGATGAATTCGGAATTTGTGATACCACAATATTTGCAGTTACAGTAACTGAAGATGCAGTAATGATGGAAGCTCCTATAGCTTTTGATGATACTGATTCGACGACTTTGAATAATTCAATCATTGTAAATTCATGTTTGAATGATAGTATTCCTGTCGATTTGCCAATCACCAATTTCTTTGTTTTACCAGTTGCTTCAGGTGGAGTAGGACCATTAAATGGAACGGCTTTTTCTAATACAGATTGTACCGTAAGTTATGTCCCTAACGATGATTATTGTGGAGATGATGAGATTACTTATGTGATTTGCAACGCTGTAGGTTGTGATACTGCGATGATCACTATTGCAGTAATTTGTCCCGATGCAGATTTTAAAATATTCAATGCATTTTCTCCGAATGGCGATGGCGTGAACGATTTCTTTAAAATCAATGGTGTCCAACAATTTCCTGATCATATGCTTTATGTGTTTAATAGATGGGGGAATGAAGTCCTTAAGGTTTCTGATTATCAAAATGACTGGGGAGCAACTTGGCAAGGAGCAGATTTACCAGATGGTACTTACTACTATGTCTTTGATACCGGAGAAGGTGATATACGATCCGGCTATGTTTACATAGGTAGATAGAATAAAGTATAAAGGATTGATTTTTAATAGAATAGATTAATAAAAAAGCCTTGATATAAACTTAGCATCATTTTTGAAAAATGAATGCTTTATACAAGGCCATACAACATAATACATTACCGTTTTCATAACCAGAATATTTATTATTATGAGAAAAATATACACACTGGTAATCTGCTTGATGGCCATCAGCGCAACGTCCTTCGGACAACAAGACGCGATGTTCACTAAATATATGTTCAATAGCTTGGCTTATAATCCTGCATACGCAGGTGCAAAAGATCACATGGCTATTTCCCTCCTGCATAGAACGCAGTGGTGGGGTATAGATGGTGGACCAAATACTCAAACATTTACGATACACTCGCCATTGAAAAATGAGCGAGTTGGTTTAGGTTTTAGTGCCGTCAATGATGCCATTGGACCGACTAATACCATAAGTGCCAATGTAAGTTATGCTTACCGTATTCCTTTTGGGAAAGCGAGATTAGCTGTTGGTGTACAAGGTGGAGTCTTGAATTGGAGAGCCGATTGGTCAAAGCTTTCTTTAGAAGAAATCGTAGACGATGCTTTTTCAGAAACGACGCCTAATTATTTGCTACCTAATTTCGGTGCTGGGCTTTATTTTTCTACCAGTAAATTTTATCTAGGGATGGGAGTACCACATTTGATCGAGTATGATTTGAGAGAAGAAAATATTAACTCTGCTCAGTGGGCAAAATCATATAGACATTACTTTTTTAGTGCTGGAGCTGTTGTACCAATCAAAGGAGATAATATCGTTTTCAAACCTTCAATATTGGTGAAAAGTGTTGGACTATTAAGTAATACGAATAAAGATGAAGCGTATCAAAATATTGGAGCACCAACAGAGTTTGACGTTGATGTATCCTTTTTGTTTTATAATACATTATGGGTAGGTACCTCATTCCGTTCTGCTGTAGAAGCAATAACGAATGGCACCAGTTCTTTTGATTCTGTTGATTTCTGGGCGTCTTATTATTTGACAAACGGACTTCGAATCGGAGCAGCTTATGATTATACCCTTACGAAAATTCAATCTCCAGCTCAAGGTTCATTTGAAGTGATGCTCGGTTACGAGTTCAACTATGTGACCAAGCAAGCTGTAACCCCTAGATATTTTTAAAAACCAATTTACTAACCAAAGTTTATAGTTAGCGATCAATAAAAAATGTATAAAATGAATATTAAAAAACTGATATTCGCAGCCGTAATTACTGCATTTACCTGTAACGTTTCGTTCGGACAATTTTCGAAAATGAAACGTGCAAAACAATATATGGAACAGCTGAATTACCAAGATGCTATCCAGATTTATAATGAAGTATTACAAAAAGGTGATGACTCTGATGCAAAAATGAATATTGCAGAATGTTATCGGAAAGTAAACGATACTGAAAATGCTGAATACTGGTATGGACAGGTTGTTCGGCTTCCGGAGTCAAAAGCCTATGATAAATTATATTATGGTCAAATGCTCCAACGAAATGGAAAATGTGACCTTGCCAAAGAATGGTATCAGAAATATGTAGAAGATAATCCTGCTGATGTTCGGGGACAGTTTCTATTAAAAGCTTGTGATTATGAGCAAGAACTGAGAACCAAAAACGCAGGGATTTATGATATCCAAAACTTGCCTTTCAATTCGAATGTCGATGATTTTGGTCCGATGCTTTATGGCGACGGATTGGTCTTCGCATCAGAACGAGACAAAGGTACAGCGATCAAACGTAAGCATGGATGGACAGGAAATCCTTTCTTAGAGATGTTTTATATTAAATCAGAACCAGTAGAGAAAGATGATCCTTGTGGTGAGAAAACTTTTAGCCAGCCTGAGAAATTTTCGAAAGATTTAAATTCCAAATATCATGATGCTGCGGTTACTTTTTCAAGTGATCAAAGCTCAATCTATTTTACTCGTAATAATTATAACGAAGGAAAAGTAGGAAAGAGTGATGAAGGAATTGTAAAACTAAAAGTATACTATGGTGAGATCGGAGAGAATCGAAAAGTTGGTGATTTAAATAGCCTTCCTTTTAACTCTGATGAATACTCGGTAGCGCACCCGACATTATCTGGTGATGGTGAAAAATTATTTTTTACTTCTGATATGCCAGGTGGTTTTGGAGGAATGGACTTGTACTACTCTGAAAAAGGTGATGGCCGATGGGGACCTCCTATGAATATGGGACCTTCCATCAACACAGAAGGAAATGAATTATTTCCATATTATCATGGAGGTGCAAAACGTTTATACTTCGCTTCTGATGGACACATCGGACTTGGAGGATTAGACTTGTACTATATGGAAGAGAAAGAAGAGGGTGAATGGGGAACCATTGAAAACCTTGGATACCCAATGAATACCACTTCTGATGATTTTGGAATTGTATTCAATGAAGAAGGAACTTGTGGTTATTTATCTTCTGACCGTGAAGGTGGAGTAGGGCGAGATGATATTTATTCTTTTAGAAAAATGGCATCTCCAGTAAAAGTTTATGTCTTTGACGAAAACACCAATGAGCCTATCGAAGGGGCTATGGTAATCAATGGTTGTTCTGGTGACACTTTGACAACTGCTGCGGATGGATATGTAACGGTCGATCAAAAAATGAATATCTGCTGTACGTTTACAGCAAGTAAAGAAGAATATACAGACAATGCAAAAGATGGTTGTACCAAAGACATTCCAATCGGTGAGGAAGTTCTAGTTGAAATTCCATTAAACCGAGCAATCGAGTTTGCTTTGGAAGGTGCCGCTTTTGACGCTTTGACCTTGTTGCCTTTAGCAGGAGTAGAACTTACCCTGACTAATGACTGCGAAGATGAAGAGCAGACTGCGGTGACTGATGATACTGGTATTTTCGCTTTCAAATTAAAAGAAGAATGTACCTATACGATCAAGGGAACCAAAGTAGATTACCTTGCTGCTATCGCAACAGATCAAAGCACTCGTGGTTTGACAGAGTCAATGACTTTGCAGGTGAATTTGAATTTGCAACCGACGATTATGCCCGATCCAGCAACAATCGTTGAGCCACCAGTTGTTAACAACACAACAATTCCTAAAGAAGGAGAAGAGGGAGAAGAAGGATATGACGAGCCTCCAGTAAGAGGACCAAGTGATCCTGTGGAAGGTGATCCAGTTACATATCTAGTTCACATATACTACGATTTCAATCAATCATTTATCCGAGATGAAGCGGAACCTGAATTGGATAAATTATTAACTATGTTAAGCGATAATCCACAATATATTGTAGAGATTGGATCACATACGGATTCTCGTGGATCGCACAGGTATAATACCAGATTGTCTCAAAGACGTGCCGAATCGGTCGTTCGTTGGTTAACGAATAAAGGTGTTTCAAGAGATCGATTAATACCAGTTGGATATGGCGAACAAGTCAATGTCAATAACTGTAAAAACTTAATTCCTTGTAGCGAGGAAGAACACCAGTTGAATAGACGAACGGAGTTCAGAATTGTAGGGACGATTGGTGATGCTGACTATATCGAAAGATCACAACCTAATGCTAATCCACGAACGGATGTTTGTGTAGGATGCCCTTTCTAGAAAAATCAGACAAAAAAAAAGCCTTGAATCAATTGATTCAAGGCTTTTTTTTTGTCTGATTTTTAGTGATAGGATTCGCTTTGCGAATAGGGATAGATCGACTGCGTCGATAGTGATAGTAAACACTACGTGAATAGGGATAGATTCGCTTCGCGAATGAAAGGTTACCATAGTGCATTTTTCTATTCGCGTAGCGAATCTATCCCTATCTCGACTTGTCGAGATCTATCCCTATTGCCGAAGGCAATCTATCCCTATTCGGGAGCGCAGCGATCCGAATCTAAGCACTATCCGACTGGAAGGAGGGTCTACTCCACGTAAACTACCAGCCCCTTCAAGTAAGATCCTTCAGGATGAAACAAACCCACTGGATGATCCGCAGGTTGAGTAAGTCGATGCAAAACACTCACTTTTCTTTTCGCTTCAATCGCGGCAGCGACAATGGTATTGTAAAACAATTTTTCATCAACAACTTGAGAACAAGAGAAGGTAAAGAGAATACTGTTCTTTGCGATCTTCTGCATAGCCAAGGTGTTCAGGCGTTTGTATCCTTGAACGGCATTGTGTCTTTTCTTTAAGTTTTTAGCGAAGGCAGGAGGATCGACGACCATCAAGTCATACTCCGTGTCCGTTTCTTTTAAAAAACTCATTACATCGCTTGTGAAAGAGGTGTGTTGACCTTCGTAGGGTTGATTTAAGGTAACATTTTCATCCGTAAGATCCATCGCTTTTTGAGAGACATCAACAGAGTGGACTAGTTGTGCTCCAGCTTTTAAAGCATAAATTGAAAAACCACCAGAATAGCAAAAAGCATTTAATACTTTTTTTCCTTTTGCATAATGAGCAAGTAGTTTTCTATTTTCTCTTTGATCTAAAAAGAAACCTGTTTTTTGTCCAGTTACCCAGTTGACCGCAAATTGATTTTCATACTCTTGAACAACCTGATCTTCTCCAGTTCCAAACAGGTAATCATTCTCTGTCGTCTTACCGAAATCAGGAGGTAAGGCATTAGAACTTTTATTATAGATCGCTTTGATATCGTCGTTAAAAACTTTTTGAATAGCAAGTGCAATCTTTTCTTTTTCATAAAACATACCAATGGAATGACATTGAATAACGGCTGTGGTATTGTAAATGTCAATGATCAAACCAGGTAAACCATCTCCTTCACCATGAATGAGTCGGTAGCAATTTGTGCCATTTGCCGCGAGGTTTAAAAGAGATCGAAGGTGATAAGCTTTCTGGATTTTTTTGGTCCAGAAATTTTGCTTGAGATTTGTTTTTTCAAAAGAACAAATACGAACCATGATGCTGCCATTTTGATAATGACCAGTAGCCAAGTATTCATCTTTTGAATCAAAAACTTCTACAGGGTCACCATCTGCAATGTCATCTGGTTTAAAATAAATTGCTCCTGAAAAAACCCAAGGGTGGAAACGAAGTAAGGAGGCGTCTTTTCCTCTTTTTAGAATTATCTTTTTCAAAAAATATATTTTTACAGCACTAAAATTATCAATGGAACAATGATCTATTTCATTGTTCCATTGGTGGTTTAATAACTTGGTTACTTATAAAATTAATTATCTTTGCATTTTCCAGCAGTCCAAGTGGTCACCCCTGCTTTTTCAGCTTCGCATTCATTGCTATAGGTCTTGTCATTACATCCACAAACTGGTTTGTATTCTCTAGTGCACATTTTATTTGGGTCAACTTTAGTTTTATCGATGCAATTTTGTGCAGTCTCACATTTACCTTTGGTCCAAGAAAGTAAACCTTGGTTTTTGGCCTCACACTCATTGCCATAAGTTTTGCCATCACAACCACAGACTGGTTTGTAAATCTTAGCACAAGCACGTTTCGATATTTTTGAAGGATCAACACAACAAGCTCCTTTTGTCCATTTCGTTACACCTTTTACTTCTGCCTTACACTGATTTGCATAGGTAACCATATCACATCCACAAACTGGATCATAGCTATCATCACATGGACGCAATGAAATCTTAGTTTTGTCAATACAATCTGTGGAAGTTGTAGCTGCACATTTACCTTTGGTCCATTTTGTCAGACCTGCTTTTTGAGCAAGACATTCATTGCTATAGGTTACATTGTCGCAACCACAAACTGGTTTAAGTTCTTTTGTACAAGGCATCTCCGGCCTGATCAGGCTTTCAACAATACAAGGACATTCTCCTTTAACCCAAGAAGTAAGTCCATTTTTTTCTGCGGTACACTCATTAGAATAGGTCTTGTTGTCACAACCACAGACCGGATCAAAGTTACGAGGGCAACCTTTGTTTTTGTCAATCTTTGTCTTATCGATACAAGTAGCTTCCACTACGTCTGGCCCAGTTACTGGAATGTCATTGCAAGTCATCTGAATACTTAAAAAAGCAAGTAGTGCAATGTAAAAACTTAGATTGATACTGTTTTTCATATTTTAATGTGTTTGTTTATAGAGTATGTTCAACCATGAAAGTTTAATCATGCTCAAAGTTTGGATGCAAATTAGAAAAGAAATTTAATATTTCATTAGTTTCTTAAAGATCAATCCTTCTGGAGTCATGATTTTTAAAATATAAATACCTTGCGGGATTTGATCGAGGTTGTTTATTTCTAAAGATTGTCTTTGAGTTTGTGCATCAAATGTTTTTTGAAAAATCATTTTTCCTTGCATGTCCATAAAAAATAATTCACCTTTTCCTGATTCGGTCAATTCTAACTCTATCTGAAAATTGCTGGTGAAAGGGTTTGGAAAAATATTGACACTGTTGTCTGTTAAAAGATCGTTAGTACCAGATAGACAACTGGTGTTAAATTCAAAACTGTCACTCCATCCGCTAGTGCCTGATCCCGTACAATTTGATTCCACCTGATATTCATAAGTAGAACATTTTATCAAATCGGTAACCGTGAAAGGAGGATCTACTTCTGGAAAAAGAATCCATTCTGTATCCATGATTTGTTTGATTCTGACATTATGATTTGAATGATCATCTGTGAAATCATCCCATAATAAGGTCGCTTCATTTTCAGTAACATTGATGGTGTCTAAATTGATTGCAACATCACAATTTGGAGGCGTGCCTTCAGAAATAAGAATACAATAATCTTCAACTTCTCCGAAACCAAAAGATTCACAAGGTTCAGGTGAACCATCCCCACCAGTACCGACCCATTCCATTCCTATTCGCATACGAGTAAGACCAATGGTAGCTGTTTCAGGAATAGTAATCATGCCTTCAACTGTTTCAGTTGATCCGGCACTTGCGTCAAAAGCTAATTCCTCAATTGGATCTAATACACCATTGTGATCAAAATCAATCCATATTTTAAAATATTCTGGAAAAGCACTTCCATCAAAACCAGGCGTTAGTGAAACCTCGTAAGTATTATAAGTCATTACACTTGCAAACAATCCTGTGAAATCACCATAGCCATCATTGCCTCCAGAGGTGTTTTCTAAATCAGCAACGCTTACCGATTCTATCCATTCGAAGCTACCATTATCTCCTTGAGATTCACAGTAAGTTAAGTCGGTACATGCACCACATCCAATGGTTGTAAAAGAAAATAATTCAGAAAATTCAGTTACCTCCACGCTACAAACTGTTTGTATCGAAAGGGAATAATTTGTACAAGCTTCAAGGTCACTTAGGTCAAATGAATTGGTTAAAATATCCTGAATAATAAAAGTGCCAGTCGGCGTAGTCAATTGTAAATTATAAGACTCCGCAGCAAACACATCTGTCCAAGAAATACTTGCTGTATTTACTCCAATCATCGTTGCTTCTATCACCGCTGGTGGCTCACAACAACCATCTGAAGTAAAAATAAAACTTTCCGAATAACCACTATTTTCACTTTCACAGATTCCATCAATTTGGAATTCGTAATCGGTACAAGCTGTAAGATTGTCTATACTCAAAGGACTACTTGCATTTAAAACTTCATTCCAAGAAGCAGCTCCTACAGCTCTCCATCTAAGGTTTGAGGAATCTGCAAAAACGCCATCGGACCAAACTAAATCTGTACTTACATCTATTAGGTTTTCAGTACCCAAACTATATGCAGGAGGGCAAGGCGAACAATCGTTCATAACCAATTGAAGGCTATTGAAGATATTAAGTCGGCCACCAGTTGTTGTAATTCCTTCGAGACTGTTATTCGGATCTACACCATCAAAAATATATTGCCTAACAAAACTAGCTGCTTGTCCTGGGTTCGATTTTGCTAAAGAGATTAAGTTGGCACATGGATTAGAATAGAGTAGGGCAATTGCTCCGGTGACATGAGGTGTCGCTCCAGATGTTCCACCAAAACCATTATAAGAATTTCCATTAGCTGTCGTGTAAGCATCCGCTCCATGAGCACCAAGATCAATAGTCATTGCACCAAAACCTGCACCTGAAACTTTGTTATCGGTACGATCCATATTCGTAACAGCAATTAAATAATCACTTGGACAAGCCGTCGGTAAATCACCAACTTCATCCACATTTTGATTCCCATTAATGGTCGCTCCACAGCTAATTATTCCAGCTTCTCCCAGGGTGTCATAAAATCCACACCAAAGCGGTGCGTCAGCAGGATCTCCGAAATCTACACCCCATGAAGCATTGGTAGAAACGACAAAAGCACCTTCTGCTCCGTTTGTTTGATTGTATTTTATTCGAGCCTCCAAAGCATAAGAATAAGCCTCTAAAACGGCAGCTTCATTGGTATTGAAATTATTTTTGATGACCATGATTTTTACATCCCAATTGACACCCGAAACACCAATGTCATTATTCCCTTGTGCTCCGACGATTCCAGCAACTGGCGTTCCATGACCACCTCCAGTTATATTATCATCATTTGAGATGATACTCCAGCCTCTATAGTCATCCACATATCCATTGTTGTCATCGTCGATTCCGTTGTTTGGAATTTCAGCATGATTGACCCAAAGATTGTCTCCAAAATCTTCATGGTTTAAATCTATACCATCATCTAGTACAGCAGCGACTATGGTATCTCCCAATGCGGTCACACCTCCAGTTGTTATGTCCCAGGCAAGATCAGCATCTATATCTCCGTCTATTGTTCCGCCATTCGACCCATCATTAATGTATTGCCATTGTTCTGCAAAAAAAGCATCGTTGGGAATTGTTTCCCGCATTTTTACTAGATGATTAAATTGAGCTACAGCTATTTTAGGGTGTCCATTTAAAAACCTAAGAAAATGAAATTCATTGATACTATTTTGATCAAAATGAATTTTCCAAATGTTCAGAGGTTTTGAAACAAGATTAATTATTTCGAGTTTCGTATTTGTACCTTCAAACTGTTGAAGTTCCTTTTTTATATTTTGAATGTCTATTCCGGATACTGGTTGAATTAAAACATCACCGAGTACATGATTTAGTCGTTGAGCCGTCAAAACATTAAAACTAGAGAAAAGGATGAAGGTTAGAATGGAATATAGGAAGCATTTTTTCATGTGAATCGTTATAGGTGAGTAATGATTTAAGTAGTTGGACTAAATTATTTTTAAAAACAGATTAAACATAATTCTTTACATCTACTTACAAACAAATATATCGAAAATATAAAAGCAATACCTTATTTGAAAGAGCCCGATAAATGACAGTTTTCTAGAAATCTTCCAATATTTTGATTTATGATAGAGATTTGCTTTCTTTTTTAGAGGTATCAAGCTCGCTTTTATAATTTATATTAAAATTTATTTAAATTTAATTTTAGTTAGAGAGAGAATAAAGAAAATAACGAGAATTAAAAGGACTTACCTCTACACCAAATTCAACGGTTTCAATCAATTCACAAATAAATTTAAATTATTATGCAAAAAAATTTACTAGCCATGTTCATGGTATTGATGTTCAGTTTGAGCTCATCAATGCTTTTCGCTCAACCCGTTAATGACAATTGCGCAGATGCTACTGCAATTGGAGAAGTGACAGATTTAGCTTTTGATAATACAATGGCCACTACAGATGGCCCAAATCACCCAATGGATTGCGTTTCAGGAGGTGATACACCAGATTCTATTTATAATGATATGTGGTACCTTTATACTGCAGGATTTTCAGGATTAGCAGAATGGACGATGTGTCAAACTGCTGATTTTGATACAAAAATTGCAGTCTATAATGCTGGCACAGCATGCCCTGTTACCGACGGAGATTTGTATGCTTGTAATGAAGATGGTACTGGTTGTGCCAACTCAGCATCCGTTGTTACTTTTGATGTAGTAGAAGGGGAGAGTTATTTATTACGACTTGGGGCTTATGGAGATGGAATAGCTCCTGCGGAATCAGGAACAGGATTTTTTACTGTTTCGGAAACAGATCCTCCTCCTCCAGCACCAGATAATAATCTTTGTGAAAATGCAACAGAGGTGATGTTAGGACCAGACCAGCCATTTAATACATTAAATGCGGTAACAACTGGACCAGAGCATCCAACAGCTTCTTGTTTTGCTTTTGGAGATGACTTTGTCAATGATGACATTTTTTACTTTTTTGTAGCACCAGCTGCTGCAACTATTCAATGGACTACTTGCGGTACTTCTCCATTTGATACTCGTATGGCAGTATACAATGCTGGAGCAACTTGTCCATTAGAAGATGGTGATTTATTGGCTTGTAATGATGATGGATTAGATGCTGATGGGAATCCTTGTACTGGTTTTACCTCTAATATGACATTTGAAGTAGAAGCTGGTTCAACTTATATTTTAAGACTAGGAGGATACTTAGCTGGAGATCAAGGTGAAGGAACATTCTCTTTATCTGAAATTATTCCTGAGGAGCCACCTGCAAATGATGATTGTGCAACTGGTGCTGAACAAGCGATGGTTGTAACTCCTGAAGATGCTGACATAGGCGTTGGAAATCTTGTAGGAACGACCAGTGCTGGCTCACAAGATGGGGGAGTTCCTTCCTGTGTAAATAATGGAGAATTCTTTGATGTTTGGTATACTTTTAATACTGGTGACAGTGATTCTATTCAGACTAGATTTAGTAATCAATCTGATAATTTACTTGCAGGATTTTATATGGAATTATATACTGATTGTATGACTCCTGCTGTAGATACTGCAAATGGAGGAACTATCCCAACGGTTTGCTTTAACTACGCACCTGAGGAACCATCTCCCGCTAATGATACATTAACTGGGCTTACTCCAAATACTGATTATTGGATCAGAGTTTCTACTAATATCACTTTTGACCCTCCTGGTCCTTTTTGGTTGCAGTTGGTTACGATTGAAAATGATATCATCGATGGTGTAAATGATGAGTATACTTTAGAAAATGTACGCTTATTCCCTAATCCGGTTCAGCAAACAGCAACAGTTGAGCTTATTTTAGAAGAATCTGCGCTTACAAATATAGAAGTAGTCAATTCAGTAGGGCAAGTGATTTTTGAGCAGAATGAAGGAAATCTTTCTACTGGAACACACCTTATTGATGTAAATATGGGCAATTATAGCTCAGGTATTTACTTTGTAAGAGTAGCTGCTGACGATAAACAACAAATATTGAAGTTTATCAAGCAATAATTCGAAAATTATTCTGATATAATGGCCGTAGATTTTAGCTTTTGCTAGATTCTACGGCTTTTTATTTTTGAATAAATCTACCTGAAATTTGTATTTTTCAGAACGATTGGCCTCAGTTTAGGGGTTAAACTTTTCTTAAATATTATTTGAATAAGTACCTAAAGCCATTTTTTACCATCAAAAGGTATGAGACTGAGAGTGTAAAGATTTGAGAGGTTAAATTACTTTAATGTTGTTTTTGTCTGAAATACAGTGATTTAAATAAGTTAAATAATTATAATATTATGGTTGTGACTTGCTTTTTACTCACTGATTATTAAAAAAACTAATATTTTAGGTAGGCTTTTTGTTAAAATAACTAACAAAAGTGATACTTTAAGCGCTTATAAATAGCGTTAATGAAGAAAAAGTACATCTTTTGATGTAATTTTGAGACGTATTTATATATAATGAGAAAACAGTTAATAAATCGGAAGTGCCACATGAAACACATAATAACTTCTATCCTGACCGGGGTACTCGTATTTTTTACGATTGCATCGGATGCACAAAACATTAAGAAAGCCAACAAAGAATTTGAGTTGCATGCTTTCAATCTTGCCGTTAAATCTTATCGGGCAATCCTCAATGATAAACCTGATCATGCGGAAGCACTTTACAAAACTGCGGAGTGTTTCAGGCATTTAAATCAAATCGATCAGTCTATTTCTTATTACCAAAAAGCGGTAGCTCAAGCTAAGGTAGAGCCAGCGGCTTATTTTAACTTTGCGCAAGTATTGGTTAATAAAGGTAGATATGAGGATGCTAAAAAATGGTTTTTAAAATATGCAGAATCCAATCCTTATGTAGGTTCTCATTTTGTTGAAAATTGTGATTATGCAATTTCTCTTCAAGGAGTACCGGCAATGTATCGGGTAAAAAAAGAATACCTCAATAAATCAGCTTCAGATTTTGGAGCTACTTTTTATAAAGATAAAGTGGTGTATTCTTCTTCTCGAACGGATATAAAAAGAGGAGATGATAAAAGTAGTTCTAACTGGACTGGCTTGGCAAAAAATCAATTGTTTATTACAACGACTGATGACAATGGTTATCTTCAACAACCTACCTTTCTAAAAGGAGATTATAAAAATAACTATAACGAAGGACCAGTGTCCTATTCGGCAGATGGCAAATGGGCTGTATTTACAAAAAACAATTTTGTAAATGGAACACGTCAGATCCCTACAAGTGGAATGGAGCTAAGTCTTTATGTTGCAGAGGTTACTGGAGATGGTGATTGGAGAGATGCAAAAGCTTTTGCATTCAATGGCAGTGGCTATTCTTCTGGATATGCTTATTTAAATCATGATGGTTCTAAAATGTACTTTGCATCAGATCGTCCAGATGGTTATGGTGGATATGATATTTATGTTTCTGATAAAAAAGCAGGTGTTTGGTCTAGTCCTCAAAACCTTGGACCAGTAGTCAATTCTCCTGGAAATGAGATTACTCCATTTGTAGAAAATGGAATCATGTATTTTTCTTCAGATTGGCATCAAGGACTTGGTGGTTTTGATGTTTTTAAATCAGAATATAATAATGGTAATTGGAATCGAATTTTTCATTTGGGAAATACGATCAATTCCAGCAGAGATGATTATGGTTTTGTTTTTAAAACAGAAAAAAATATCGGATATATAACGAGTAACCGATTGGGCGGAAAAGGCAATGAAGATTTATACCAATTTTCACAGCTTTCTGATAATATTGTGATCACGGTTAAAAATGCTTTAGATAATTCACCAATAGAAAATGCAACAGTAGATTTTTCTGCTTGTGGTGAATCTTCTTTTTCGACCAATGAAAATGGAACGTATAGTTTTCAGGCTTTACCAGGCTTGGAATGTGAAGGTGCTGTTTATAAAAATGGTTTTACCAAAAGTAGTTTTAATATTAGCTCTGATGGTAGAAAGAAATTACAAAGCATTGAAATCTTTTTAAGTAAAGAAGCCGATCAGTTATTAGGGAGAATCATTGATGGTACGGATAATTCTGCAGTAGCTGATGTTTTTGTAAAAGCGACTAATCAAGAAGATGGAAGTCAAATGGAAACTACTTCAACTGCAAGTGGTGAATATAGATTGGCTTTATTGCCAAATAAAAAATATGTGATCCGTTATTCTAAAGTTGGATTCACAGATATGCATCAAAGAATTTCAACGGGTAATGGTTCTGATAAAGGAATGTTAGGGACACTTACTTTTATGCCTTCAACAACAAGAGTTGGATCTGGAATTATTGTCAATAATGGTGGTTCTGGAAATAACGATAATGGAGCAGATGGAAGTACCGATTCTAATGGTTCTACTGGATCTTCAAGTTCAGAAGAAGTAGGCGCTGGAAGTGATATTGTTGATGCAAATCCTGGGAATGGATCTTTAGAATCTTCTTCAACTGGAAGCGAAGAGGAGATTGGAAATTCGGATGAGTTTGTTCAAAAAGGATATGCCGTACAGATTGCTGCGATGGGAATTGATCAAAAAGTTATTCCTGGAAATTATACCAAACTAAATGACTTAGGAAACCTTTATAGTCGACCTGAAAAAGGATATAAAAAATTAAGAGTTGGAATTTTTGAAAGTGAAGAAGAAGCCAACGAAGCTCGTCGAACTATTGAAAAAGCAGGTTTCAAAAAAGCTTTTGTTGTCAACGAAATATTAAACGATACAGAAGGTTTGGAAGTGTATCATATGAATACAGAACAAGAGGAAGAAGAAACATCTACGACTAGTGTTGAAACGGAAACAGAAGATACGCCACCAGTTTCAACGGAGCCCGCAGCTAATAATTCAAATGAAATTTTGGTTCGTTTAGCAGCTTATAAAAATCCTCAATATTTCAAAGCATCAAAAATAAGCAGTTTAGGTGTCATTGAAAAACGGAAGAATGGAGATTTTACAGTGATGTATATTGCAGGATTTGATTCTATCTCAGCTGCTGAAGTGGCACGTAAAAAAGCAATCACAGCAGGATTCAGAGGCGCTTATTTAGTTGAAAACATTAATGGTGAATTAGAAAAGATCGAGAATTAAGAAAGTACTTATCTCGCTAATAAAAAAAGGTCATCAGTGAATTTCACTAATGACCTTTTTTTATTTTTCACTCCTCACAAAGCCAATGGTTCCTCTAATTCCTACTCCATCCACCACAATTTATTTCCCGTTTCATCTCCTCCCATTTCAGCAACCTGAATTGAGTAATTATCTGCATTATTAATACTTTCAGAAGGCGGATATTTAAAACGATTAAAAGTGTTCAATCCTTTTTCTCGAGGAAGTTGATTGGTTCTTCTCAACAAGGAATAAGCTTCCCAAGGTTGGCGAAAAGCATCCACCCATCTCTGTGCATAGATGAGGTTTAATTTTGCTTCATTATCTGGAGCAGTATCAATATTGTACTTCGGATGGGTAACAACAGAGAACAATTCACCAGTGGTGAGGATATCAGGTTGATTGGCCCAGATTCCAGAATTGATTACAATGTTTTGCCAAAATTTCAGAGATTCCAAAACACCTAGCTGATATGTAAAACTAGCATTTGCGGCATCTGGAGCAACTCCAATTCCTCGAAGGAAAATTTCAGACTGCAGGAATTTTACTTCAGCACTTGTCATGATAATTTCAGGAATATCCTCTTCATCTCTGATCAGGTAATAATTAAAAGAAGCATAAATATTTTCCGCTCCTTTATCTTCATAGGAATTATCTCGTTGGTTAGAATAAGGTTCTCCTCCTGATTGAGGAGTATTGTCGTTGGAGATTTGTGGAAAAGGAACCCAGTCACCAGCGTTGTTAGGTTCGAAAAAGATAAACAATCTTGGATCTATCACTTCGCTTCCATTATCATCTCTCATATAATTCCACATGGTAGTTCCCATTCGCAATTTGTTGTGTTCCCGAAAGGACCAATTGACACCAAGGTTTGACCAAGATTGGATTTCCGGACTCATCACGATGTCTTCTCCTTCAACGAGAAAAGAAGCTCCGGAGTCGATCATATTTTTTATAATATCACCAGCATAATTTGGTTCTTTATCATAGATTCTAACCAAATATCTCAAGAGCATAGAGTTAGCAAATTTAGCCCATGTCGAACGATTGTTTCCCAAAAAAGTATCAAAAGATCCATAGCTTAAAAAGCTTTCTCCGTTTGCCGTCATGTCTCCGCTATTGGTCAAAATATCTGTCGACCAGAGCAAATCATCAATCAATGATTTATAAATATCTTCATGCTTGTCATACTTCGGACGAATAATAGGATCTTCATCAAATGCACGGCCTGCTTCAGTATAAGGAATATCACCAAAGAGATCGGTAATTTGAAAAGTCTTGTAAGCCATGAGTATTTTTAATTGAGCACTCGTTATATTGGTTCGCTCCTGATCACCAGTAAAAGTGCTAAATCTATTTTCTAAATCTCTGGCATTTTTTAATGCAGTATAATAATTACTCCAAACATCTTCGGCACCACCTTCGGCATTATTGAACGTCTGAGCAGTAACGACTGCCAACTCCGTTATGTCATAAAGATTTTCATTGTGTAAAAATAATTGCCTGTTCCAACCTAAGCGAAGAGATTCTACCAGCCCATTAAATATTGGACCAATCTCAACAACAGTAGGAGAGAATGGATTTTGATTAAGTTCTTCAAAATCCTTGTCGCAGGAAGTTTGAAAAACACAAATGCTGATTAATAAAAGGATATATTTTTTCACGTCTAATTGATTTGTTATTTTAATACAATCGATATACTAAAGGCTAGCTGAAAGTCGAACACTGAAGGATCGAATTCCTGGATAGGAAGCCCATTCTAGGCCTTGCGCATTTCCTGCGCCATTGTTTCCTTCTGGATTGATACGATCGGGTAGCGAAGTATAGATGTAGAATAAATCTCGACCGACTAAAGATATTTTGACATCTTGGAAGAGTTTCTTTTTACCTAACCAATCTTGAGGAACATCATAAGTCACGGATACTTCACGAAGTTTGACCCAAGTATTATCGAGGATTCCAGGCTTGGTTAAAATCTGCCCCCAGCCACCAGCGTTTGGCAAATATTTATGATAGTAATGAACCACCTTTTCATTTTGTGTACCATCGGAGTAAACACCAGGAAGAATAATTCCAACGTTTCTAATGTTACCATCCGGGTCTTCGTAAGGTAAACCATTACCAGATCGTTCTTCCAAAGTTTCAGGACTTTGTCCGGTTTGCAAACCAATGACATAAGAGCCAGCGTAAATATCTCCACCGATTTTAGCATCGACTAGGGTATTGAAAGTAAATCGTTTGTACTTTGCTCGGACAGTCCAACCCGCTAAGAAATCAGGAGATGCATTACCAACTGGTTTTACATTTTCTGAAATTTGATAATGAGTTCCTTCATCGTTGAGGATAGGTTGGCCGTTTTCATGATAGACATAATCGTAGCCGTAAATGGTTCCATAATTTTGCCCTTCTTGGACAGAAATGTTAGGTCCAAAATTTCCCCAAATATTTGCGAGTTCCAAAATCTTCGCCCCTTCGCCAAGACTAAGAACAAAGTTTCTGTTTCGACTTATATTCAAACCAGTTTCCAAAAAGTAATTTGGCTTTTGGATGATCGTTGCCTTGATGCCTATTTCAAATCCAAAGTTTTCAAGTACTCCGTTATTGATAATGATTTCATTGACACCCGAAGAACTCGGGACAGGGGAGGAGAGGATTTGGTCAAAAGATTTGATGTAGTAATAAGTGAAATCCATATTTATTTTATCATCAAATAAACCTAGCGTTGTACCTACTTCGTAAGAGTTTGCTCGTTGTGGTTGTAGCTCGTTTGGTGGCTTGACGCCAGGACGACTAGCAGTTTGTTGGCCTCCGAAACTTCCGGTATTATAAACGAAATCCAATAAGAATGGATCGGTATCACTTGCTGTTTGAGCATATGCTGCTCTTAACTTCCAAAAGCTCAACCAAGAGAATGGAGATTGAAAAGATTCTGTAAGAATGTAGCTTAATGATGCCGATGGATAAAAATAATTATTGTTGTCTATCGGTAATGCAGAAGACCAGTCGTTTCTTCCTGATATTTCAAGGAATAAAAACTTTTTATAGGAAAGATTGACAAAGCTAAAAAGCGAATTGATTTTTTTATCATATCGAAATTCTGAAGGTAAGTTGCTAGGCCTGATTTCTCCAAAATTAGAAAAACTAAATAGCCATGGGTTTTGCCAATCCGAAGCCGTTGCTTTTAAACCATATTGACTTCTACTCCATTGTGTGCCACCAACAGAAAACTGGATTCCGATTGGCGAGTTAAAGATATTCTCTTTCGAAGCAGTCATTACAAATTCATTATTTACCACACTGTTTCTATCCAACTCCCGACCGTATCTTCCTTCATTGACTCCGCCGAGATCGACCGGATTAAAACGCTCTTCAAATTCATTGAGATTGAAATCTAAACCTGTTCGGCCTGTAATATTGAGCCAAGAAAAGGGTTGGAAAGAAAGGCCAAGGCTCGCGATGATTTTGTTACGTGTTAAGTAGGTGTTTTGATTGTAGGTGTTCCACCAAAGATGAGTCGGCGAAAATGAAAAAGGATATTGACCATTATAATTAAATCGAGTACCATCTTCTCGGATATTCAACGTTTCTTCTAAACCTTTATAAGATCTTGGCCAGCTATATAAAATCCCTTTTCCAAAAGAAGCATTATTATCATCTCCTAGAGAAGGACTATTTTTTCGATTATAATTAATATAAGAAAGCGCAATATCTGCGGTTAATTTTTCGCTGATGTTCAAAGTCGAACCTAGATTCGCGGTGTATTGTTGGAAGTTAGAATTCGGAACAATGGCATCATGATCCTGAGCGGTTAAGGAAACCCGCATCGTTGCTTTTTCAGTAGCGGATGAAAAATTTAGATTATGAGTTGTAGTCGATCCGTTGCTAAAATACTGTTTTAAATTATCCGGCTGAGGATCGAAAGATCGGAGCTCACCATCCCACCATCTTACGATCTGTCCTTCCATTTTTGGACCCCAGGACATTCCGGTAGAGTAGAAGCCAAATTGCTCCGTAGTTGGTCTTCCAAATGGGCCATTATTAGTATGTACCTCTCTTGGATAGATGAACTCTCCAGCGGAATTGGTTTTAAAAGCTGGTTCTAATAAATTTAGAGGGCCGCCTGCACCGTAGGTGTTTTGAACATCTCTATATCGGTAAGGATTGATCACTTTATGAGTTAGAACATATTGAATCCCTAAACCTTTTTGCTGGCTACCTCTTTTTGTGGTAATTAAAATGACTCCATTGGCTCCTCTTGTTCCATATTTTGCAGCAGCCGTTGGTCCTTTTAAAATATTGATATCTTGGATGTCTTCTGGATTAATATTGTTAATGGCAGATCCCCAATCGACACCTCTTCCGATGTCAGTAAGCCCTGGATTATTTTCTAAAGGAACCCCATCAATAATAATGAGCGGTTGGTTGTTTCCTTTGATGTTATTGTTTCCACGAATTGTAATTCTCGTTGTTCCACCATCCACACCATTTGGAGAAACAATATTGACACCGGCGGATTTTCCACTTAAAGCATTGACCAGGTTAGGGGCATTTGATAAGGCCAATTCCTTTCCTTCAAATTTTTCTGTTGAATATCCAAGCTCTCGTTTTTGTCTTTTTATACCAAGCCCAGTTACGACCACTTCATCAAGCGAAACACCTTCCGCAGATAAGTCAACATTAATTGTTGTTCGTTCATTTACATCAACTACTTGCGTTTGATAACCCAAATAAGAAAAAGATAAAGCAGTCGTATTATCCGAAATGTTTAAAGTGTAAAAACCATCAATATCAGTAGTCGCTCCTTTGCTATTGCCAATTTCAACGATAGAAACCCCAATCAAGAGTTCACCGTTATCTTTATCAGTTACAACACCGGAGATAGTCTTTTGGGCATAGCTATTTCCAATAAATAGAAATAAAAATGCAAAGAGTATCAGTCGTTTCATCATTATCATTTTTTAGAAAAGGGTCAGTATGGACACCGACCGATGTGGAGAATTTTTCTTCTTTAAAATAAAACTAGGTTTACTAAAAATCTCCGAATCGATTGAGAAAATTTAGTAAACCTAGTCAGGTTTTTATTTGATCACAATCAATTTCCGGTTCGCCACATAACCATCAGGATGTGTAAACCTCAAAAAGTAAATTCCATTTTCAATAAGCGTAAAATTACTAGTTGTATTTCTTAGAATTTCATTTTTAATAATTTGACCATTCGTATTGATTACTTCAATCTGACTTCCTAGTAAACTTGGATTCATTTCAATATAGAAACCTCCAGTGGCAGGATTAGGAAAGATCGTGATATCTTCTTCCAATATTTCAAAATCATCTGTGTCAGTCATTCCATCAATAAGTGTTTGAGAAACATTATCTCCAATACTTTCATCCATTGGATGTGCAACGACACCGTAAAAGATATTTTGAAAACCTGGTAAGAAACCATCAATCGTTGTGAAATTATAATCCATACTTTCGCCAGGAGCTAAAGTAGCGTTGACTGTTTCAGTAGCAACCCAAGTATTGTTTATAAAATAACTCACCTCGAAATCAGAGAGTGGCTGACTACCATCATTGCTAATCGTGATTGTTAAAGCATCCAATGTTTCATTGGCATCCATCCCAGAGATAGTTGGCGTGATGGCATCACTAACTAGATTGAGGTAATCTTCATAACGTTGACTACTTTCTTCAATATAATAAGAATGAATTCTATAGTGAGGTTCAGTATGAGAACTACCATTGTAACCGGTATTCAATAAATTTTCATAATCTTGTAAATCATAATCTAAATAGACAGTAGAACCTGCTGCAATGTCTCCCGTTGTATTTACAATATAAGGCTCAACCTGTTGACCAGGGCACCATCCAGCTCTAGGAAAAAGCCAGTTTCCAGCTTGATCTGCACATGAGTTTGCTGCACAATCATCTTTCCATAAATTATGGTTATTCAACATACTACCATTCAATTGAAACTGATGATTTACATTGTAAAATTCAGCGGCGTTATTGGTATTTCCTTGACCGTGCCCAGAGATTGTCATTCTAATATGAGAAGACTCCGTGATGCTAGCAACATTAATCTCAACAGGAGCTAAATCATCATTGATTCCTGGGTCACCATATACCCAATAATCAGTTTGCCATAATGGATTTACTTTGGTAAACGGAGTAGGATCAGCACCTTCTACTAACTCTAAGTCAATCGTAGTTGCCCATCCTGATGAGCCCCAAACCTGAATAAAAGATTCGAAAGTAACTGGTCCTGCAAGTACATTTTTAAAATCGGTAACATCAACAGTCCAAGGACCACAAGCAATCCCATAAGGAGTAATATATCGTGCAATCTCAAAACTACCTTCGTCTGTTGTAGCAACTACTTTACCCGTTTGATCCCAAGGATCACAACCTCCAGAAGGGCAAGCTACATCAATGTGTAAAAGTAACTGTGAGTAAGTATAAAGGTTGCCAGGTAAGACAACACTAGAGGATTGAGATTGACCATCTGCACCAAAGTTGTGAACCTCCGCATCAAACAAACGTATGATGTTGCCAGCTTGTGTACTTAAGGTGATGCTCTTGCTATTGTTCTGCATATTCTCATCATCAGGATGAGTAGCAATTACGGTAAGTTCTGGATCAGTTGCTTCTGTTAAATCTATTGGTGTTGCAAAAGTATAGGTGATCTTTTCACCAGGTAAAATAGTTTGCGATACCGTTTCTGTAATTACATCACTTCCATCAATTTGAAAGGTCAAATCAATACCACTAATATTATTGCTACCTAAGTTCTGAACTTCTGTGCTCACTAAAATTGGTCTGGTTTTTAGGTTTACGATGTCAATGTTTGTGATACCTTGAATTCCAACATCAAATTCAGGAATGGTATAACCGTCAACCCAGTTAGTATCATCCATGTCAAGAAGTGTCGCAGAACAAGCCGCATCAACTAAATTAGTTGCAGTCGTTCCAGAACCATCGTTCATTGGAAAATAAGCAATCAGTCCACTCTCTGATCCTGTGAATTCGGTGGTTGTATTATCAGCGATTTCAGTAGCAGTACGGGCAAGATTCCAAATTCTGATTTCATCGATTATTCCATCAAAGTATCGATCTGCAAAACCTGAGGAACCTCCAACCGTTACAGGAAGATCATCATTTGTATTTAGCGTTCCAGAATAGGTCGAATTTGCAGCTGCCTGACCATCTACATAAAGAGTCATTCCTCCATTATTTACGACGACAGCTACATGATGCCATTGTTGTAAATTCATAATCGATGGTGTTAATACTTCAGGCCAGATGCCATCTGCAGCCATAGCAAATGAAAGTTTACCATTGTCTCCTGCTCTGAAAGCAAATCCACGATTAGGACCTTGTGCATCTTTGGTTATGATACTGCCTTGCCAAGATAAAGACTTCCATTCGTTTGCATAAATCCAAGCTTCAATGGTGTAGCTTGCTTGAATATTATATTCTGGTTTGTTAGGGATTTCCAGACTCTCACTAGTTCCATTGAAAAGGATACCATTGTTTTGAGCAAAGCCTATTGAAAAACCAAGTAATAAAATTAAAGTAAAGTAGATGTTCTTCATTGTAGAATTTTTGAGTTGACTTTAATTAAGATTGAATTAGGGTTGACTCCGGGTTTTTATCAATAATTCCGGATACTACAAAAATATAAAATTAAAGATAGTTTATAGTACCATGGTTTTAGTATTTAGATCGGAATGATGACAGTTGTAGCTTTTTTGATTAGCGATTTTGTTGTTGTCAATGATTCAATGACTTTTGTAGCTTTGAATTTGAAAAGTTGAGTCAATAGATATGGAGCGACAAGCGTTGGTTAGTTTTAGGAAAGAGGGGAATATCAAGGAGAAGTTTTATAGAGAAAACAGTTTTCGGAATGTTGCCATATGAACCTTGTACTTTTTAGCGTGAAACTAAAGTATGTTTTTGAGTGATTCTAAAAAGTTTAGAAGTATTCTCTAAGATACGAAACCGCTCATCAATTCGTAATCCAACAATCCAACAAATTATTCCATCACTTTCGATCACATGGACTTCGTCTTTTTCAAATCGACTTAGCTTCTTATTGGTCAAAAAATCCTTTACTTTCTGATGTTGTCCATTCATTCCGAATGGCTGAAAAATATCTCCGTCTTTCCACGGTCGAAGCTGTAAAGGAAAGCTTAGTTTTTCAAAATCTAAAATAGCGATAGTAGCATCTCGTGGAATAGGATCAGGTACATTATCTAAAACCTCAAAGATTAACATTTTGTCTTTGATCATCACCGCTTCTTCACTTGCTTTTATCTTGAGCGTCACTAATTTCGGAACTTCATTTTTCTTAACAATATATTGATCTCGATCGATGAGCAAAATATGAGATTTTGTAAAAAATGACACGCCACTTTGATGATCCTGATCTAAAATCATTTTTACCTGATCTCCATGAAATCCCATAGGGTTTAGAATTTCAAAAAGCAAAGTATGAGCAGCTTCCTTGGGTAGTTTTTTATAGTCAATAAAAAGTGAATCCTCTTTAATCGTGGTAATTTCTTTTTTATAAAATTCAACGCTCTGTTGGAAAAGGAATTCGGTCTCTCTTATTTTTTGAATGGTTTCCTGAGTAGACTTTTCAAAAGAGGAGTTCAGCTCTTTCAGTTTTGGAACAATCTGATGACGGATAAAATTTCGACTGTATTTCTCAGAAGCATTCGAAGCGTCTTCTCTGAATTGAAAACTATTATCTTTGATGTTATCTGCGATCTCTGCTCGTTTTGCAAAAAGTAATGGCCGGATAATCTTGTCCTTCTTAGGTGAAATTCCGTGAAGTCCTCGGATGCCACAACCTTTCGAAAAATTATAAATCACGGTTTCGATACTATCATTGAGATGATGAGCAGTGGCAATATAACTGTAGTTGTTTTCCTTACGAATCGATTCCAACCATTCATATCGTAAATCCCGAGCAGCCATCTGAATAGAGATTTTTTCTTGATCAGCATAAGCCTGAGTATCAAAGTTTTTCAAATGAAAGGAGACCTTCGTATCCTTTGCCAATGACTCAACAAAATCAGCATCTCCATCAGATTCGATTCCTCGAAGTTTAAAATTGCAATGCGCAATTCCAAAAGACAAGCCAGCTTCTGCAAAAAGATGAGCCATCAAAACCGAATCCATTCCGCCACTTACGGCCAGCAAAATTTTGTCTTCTGAGGAGAAGAGTGCCTGAGTTTTGATATAAGCTAAGAATTGCTGAAGCATTATGTGGTTTTATAAAAAGCAATATTACTAATTGTTTACTAATTTTTCATCTTGAGTCTGATAAGCAATGACCATAAAGCACTTGTTTTGATTAATAATCATAATTTTATCAAAAGGAATTTCAAAAAAATCTTACAAAATCTAATATTTAACTTATTTTTGTCTTTTCAATACCAATCTAAATAAAACTTCCTGATCGTTCATTTTGAGGATTAATTGATACAATTCAAATAGCATATCTGTTTGTCTTTTCCAAAACGATGCATTTTGAATGTTATATACTGATAAAACTTTGTTGATATTATATCGTATTTGAAGATTAATAAATCTGCATAAGACACGATAATTATTAAAAAATAAAAGAAAAACATGTTAAATATAAAAGCCTGTATTTTTGATTTGGACGGAGTTATCGTTGATACTGCGAAATACCACTTTGTTGCTTGGAGAAGATTAGCGAATGAATTAGGAATAGATTTTACGGAAAAGGAAAATGAAAAGTTGAAAGGCGTTAGCCGAGCTGAGTCATTGAATTTGATTCTGGAATGGGGTGGTGTTAAAATCGAAAATGAAAAAAGAGAACAATTGACCGATCGTAAAAACGAGTGGTATTTGGAGCACATTCAAAAAATGAATGAAGAGGAAATTCTACCTGGTGTAAAATTACTTTTAGACGTTTTAAAAGAAAAAGGTATAAAAATAGGCCTTGGATCTGCCAGTAAAAATGCACCGATGATTTTAAAGCAAGTTGGCCTATTTGATTATTTCGAAACAATTGTTGACGGCGGACAAGTAACCAATAGTAAACCGCATCCGGAAGTCTTTCTAAAAGGTGCCTCTTATCTTGGAGTACTGCCTGCTCAATGCATTGTTTTTGAAGATGCAGAGAAAGGAGTCGATGCAGCTTTAGGAGGAGGAATGTTGGCCGTTGGAGTGGGAGAAGAAGAAGTCTTAGGACACGCGCATTATGTTATTCCTGATTTTAAAAACTTAGATTATGATGTGCTCTTAGAAATATTAGAAGAGAAAATGTCTCCGATAAAGAATTAATAGTAAACGAGGTTTGGTATATACTTTTTTGATAGAACTTTGACTTTAGAGTTTTATTCAATGTTTCTTTTCGGAATGAGTAAATGAGCGAATGATTGAAAGTTAGGGAAGATCTATGTCCCAAGCTTGTTTTTTATATTTTGGAAGCCATTCACTCATTTCTAAATTCACTCATTTATAATTTGGATTTTATAAGTGAACTGTAGTTAAAAAAAACTGAATCTCGGATAAAAAATCAAACCACAACGATGAAAGATTATTTAAAACATGACGAGTGGAATATCATTGAAGAAGGATTCCATGTAAAGCACAATCGAATTAGCGAAAGTGTCTTTAGTCTTGGAAATGGACGAATGGGTCAGCGAGCAAATTTTGAAGAATATTATAGTGGCGATTCTCTCAAAGGGAATTATGTAGCCGGTATTTATTATCCAGATAAAACAAGAGTTGGTTGGTGGAAAAATGGATATCCAGAATATTTTGCAAAAGTTTTAAACGCTGCAGATTGGGTGGGTTTACATATCGAATTAGATGGTGAGATGCTCGATCTTGCGAAATGCGAAGTCGATGATTTTTATCGGGTTTTGAATATGAAAGAAGGCTATTTGGAACGTCGCTTTGAAGCTCGATTGGTCAGTGGTAAAATTGTAAAAGTAGTTGCTCAACGATTTTGCAGTATTGTGGATGATGAAGTAGGGGCGATTCGATATGCTTTGACTCCTGTGAATTTTTCAGGACCTATTACCATCAGCGCTTTGGTCGATGTCGATGTGGTCAATGAAGATTCTAATTATGATGAAAAATTTTGGGAAGGAATTAAGACTGAAACGGAACATGATGAAGCTTATGTAATCGCAGAAACTAAGAAAACAGCTTTTCAGGTTTGTACAGGAATGAAGTTAAATATTCTTTCTGATGGTGAAAAAATAGATTACGATTGTACGCATATCAATCGAGATAAGTACGCAGCTTGCGTGGTAGATTTCAAATGTGAAGAAGGAAAAGAGTTGTTGATTTATAAATACGCTGCTAACCTTTCTTCGATGAATCATCCGAAGGAATCGCTTTTGAAAAATTGCAAGGAAGTAGTGCAAGTTGCTTTTGAAAAAGGCTTTGAAACGATGAAAGAAGAACAAGCAGCAGCTTGGGCGAAAAAGTGGGAAGTGAGTGATGTCATTATCGAAGGTGATGTTGCTGCTCAACAAGGAATTCGGTTTAATATTTTCCAGATGCATCAAACTTATACTGGAGAAGATGAACGATTGAACATCGGGCCTAAAGGTTTTACCGGAGAGAAATATGGCGGTTCCACTTATTGGGATACGGAAGCATATTGTCTACCATTTTATCTGGCAACTGCCGATGAACAAGTGAGTAGAAATTTACTGGTGTATCGTTATAAGCACTTAGATCGAGCCATTGAAAATGCGGAGAAATTAGGATTTAAAAATGGAGCTGCACTTTACCCGATGGTTACCATGAATGGAGAGGAATGTCATAATGAATGGGAAATTACTTTTGAAGAGATTCATAGAAATGGAGCCATTGCTTATGCGATTTTTGATTATATCCGATATACTGGCGATAAAAAATATTTGATAGAATACGGATTGGAAGTCTTAATTGGTATTGCTAGATTTTGGAATCAGCGCGTACATTTTTCTTCCCGAAGAGGTAAGTATGTCATGCATGGCGTGACTGGTCCAAATGAATATGATAATAATGTAAACAACAATTGGTACACAAATTACATTGCTGCCTGGTGTATAAAATATGCGACTCATGCGATCGAATATGTGAGAACGGAGGCACCGGATCGGTGGAAAGAAATCGAAGAGAAAATAAAATTTTACGAGTTTACAGAACTAGGAGAGTGGAAGAAAGTTTCTGAAAATATGTACTTGCCTTTTGATAAAGAACTTGGTGTTTTTGAACAAGCCGATGGATTTTTTGATAAAGAATGGGAATTGACTGCCGATGATTTAAAAGCAGAAGATCGTCCAATTCATCAGAATTGGTCTTGGGATAGAATTCTTCGTTCGGTGTTTATCAAACAAGCCGATGTATTACAAGGCTTATACTTTTTCGAAGATCATTTTGATCAGGAAACTCTTGCAAAGAATTTTGACTTTTATGAGCCAAGAACGGTTCATGAGTCCTCTTTGTCGCCATGCGTTCATGCGATTCAGGCTGCAAAATTAGGTCGAATAGATAAAGCCTACGAAATGTATCTTCGTACCGCTCGTCTAGATTTGGATGATTATAATAATGATACCGAAGATGGTTGCCACATCACGAGTATGGCAGGTACCTGGATGGCCGTAGTTAAAGGATTTGGAGGGATGCGAGTGATGGATGACCAGTTAGTATTTAACACTTCTTTACCAAAACAGTGGCAAGGATTTGCCTTTAAAATACGTTTTAGAGGAAACCTTTTACAGGTGATTGTCAAGGAAAATGGTACAACGATTAACAATCTGTCACCAAATGTTATAAAAGTATTATTAAATGGTAAGGAAATTGAATTAGAACCGATGAATGAAACGGTTTCAAGTTAGAATCAGAATACAAGATACAAATTCGCTAACTTTGTCTAAAAGAACGTAATTCTAATTTATTATCTAAAATAATACACTTATGTCCAGATTGTTTTTACTATGTTCCATCGTCTTTATATTTTCTTGTGGTGGTGGTGATTCAACAAATACGTCTAATGGAGAAGCAGCAACTGCAGGTTCTTCGACTTCAACTACCAACACAGCAGCAGTAGCACCTGTCAAAAAGCATTATGAAGCGAGCCATGAAGCGCCGTATTGCAAGTTATGGGTGGTGAAATTTGCTGCTGAAGTAGATAATCCTCAAGATTATAAAGGTCTGTGGTTTGATTTAAAAACGGATGGTTCTTTTGAATCAGGACGTTATGAAGAACAAACGAATGATGGAACATGGTCTATCGAAAAAGAGACAACTATTATCAAATTGCAATTTAACAAGCAAGAGTTGATTCCTTCGAATTGGCAAATTCAAGGAGCTGGTGGAAAAGGAAGAATTTTATGGAAAGGGAATGTTGCAGGGAATCGAAAAGGATTTCAAGTAATGTTGGAGCCAGAAAATCAGCGTCCATCTAAGCAGTAGTTTAGAACTTTTGTTTTAATAGATTTTTTAAAATCTAAAAAACCACAAAGATAGTGAGAACCTTTAATTTGATTTTTTAAAATCAAATTAATTCAGTTCTATATCTATGTGGTTTTTTTGTTTGTGATTATAGATTGCTATTTAAAAATGTCGCGCTAAGAGTCAAATAAAAATCTTAAAAACCATCTTAATTTCAGAATTACGAATCTTCAAAATAGTATGAATAAAATAAATCTCTTCTTTTTTATAATGCTTTCTATCCTTTTTGTTGCTTGTGATAAAAGTGAACCTAAAGAGGAAGTCGAAGCCATTGAAGTGATCAAGCAAAATGATGGTCTTTCAAATATTTCGCCTGTAAAAGCGCAAAACAATTTTCCTGATTGGGCGAAAAATGCAACGATCTACGAAGTGAATGTACGGCAATTTACACCAGAAGGAACCATCAATGCTTTTTCATCACACCTTTCCAGAATCAAAGAACAAGGAATCGATATTTTATGGTTTATGCCTGTCTTTCCAATTAGCGAAGCAAAGAGAAAAGGAAACCTTGGGAGCCCATATGCGGTTGCCGATTATCGAACGATCAACCCAGAGCTCGGAACGATTAAAGATTTTAAAAGAATGCTGGAAAAAGCGCATGCTTTAGGGATTCATGTCATCCTTGATTGGGTGCCAAATCATTCAGGTTGGGATCATCCTTGGATTGAAGCACATCCAGAATATTACACCCAAATAGATGGGGCGATCGTTGATCCGATAGATCCGGAGACTGGAGAAAGTTGGGGCTGGACCGATGTTGCAGATTTTAATTATGATAATCCTGATCTTCGAAAAGCAATGATTTTAGCAATGGAATATTGGGTCAAAGAAATTGGAGTTGATGGATTTAGATGTGATGTAGCTCATAATGTACCGAATGATTTTTGGGATGAAACGATGGAGGTTCTTTTAAAAAATGGACCTTTGTTTCTATTAGCAGAATCCGAGGTACCTCACCATGCTAACTCAGGAGATTTTTTAGCGACTTATGCTTGGAAGTTTAATAATCTTATGAATGCGATTGCAAAAGAAGAAGCAAATGCTGGAGATATTGATGAGTATTTAAAAAATGATCGGATGGAATTTAAACGTGGATTCCATATGTATTTTACGACCAATCATGATGAAAATAGTTGGCAGGGAACGGTCTTTGAAAGACTCAAAGAAGGTCATAAAGCCTTTGCAGTTTTAGCAGCTACCCTGGATGGGATGCCTTTGCTTTACGGAGGTCAGGAAGCACCGATTAAAAAACGCTTGGCTTTTTTTGAGAGAGATCCGATCGATTGGAATGGTTATGAATACGAGGATTTTTATAAAACGCTTTTTAAATTAAAACACATCAATCAAGCACTCTGGAATGGAAAATATGGAGGTGATATTTTAAGAATTCCAACAGGAAAGGATGCTGAGGTTTTTGCTTTTACGCGGGAGAAGAATGGCGATAGAGTAGTGGTGATTATCAACTTGAGTGACAAAAGCCAGGACATTAAAATATCCTCAGAAGAATGTATCGGAAAATATACCAATGTCTTTGCGAAGAGTACGATTTCTATTGAAAAGGATACGGAGTTGACTTTGGATGCTTGGGATTATTTGGTCTTGTCGAATCGGTAAAGAAGCTTGTTAATTCTGGAGCTTGCTTTTTAAATGAAATCTTTTAAAGTTCATTTCCTTTTTGAAAAATTAGATTTACGGTATTCGGTATTAGGTATTCGGCACTTCCGAAAACCTAATACCAAATACCGTTTTTTTATTGCTTCGTAAATTTATAAATATTACCTGTCACCGCTGGGCATCCACAATCTGAATTGAGAAAATCGATGATGTTAATTTGAAAT
>CAKZTD010000437.1 GCA_937921595.1 uncultured Saprospiraceae bacterium | reverse complement strand
AATTACTCTTTTACTATTCGAGTACTAGCGACTCGACCATCTATTTCTATTTTAATAAAATAAAAGCCGGCTGGTAAACTGGAAATGTCAATAAATGAGGTATTGTTTTTTTCGACTTGTAAAACTCGACCATGAATATCTAGTACTTCAATTCGATCAATTTCTGCTCCTTTTAAATTTATAATACCTGAAGTTGGATTTGGAAAAACCTCAACTTGAAGCGCTTCAATCGTTTCAACGCCAACTGTTCCATCAGCAACAAAAACAGTTTTTGAAGCAGAATTACTACAGCCATTTACATCGGTAAAAGTGTAGGTAATGATATTGGTATCTCCAACTAAAAAATTATTAAGGAAACTAAACGTCTCTCCATTGCCGTCATCACTGGCTTCATTAAACGCATCTGAATAAATACCTCCGACTGGCAATCCGCCACCATTTACATTTTGAGGTGGCATTCCATCAGTAACAAAAATGGTATCGGGAAGTGAAATACTTACTGCTGGTAATGCAAAAACTTCGATATTTACTGAGGCCGATCCAGTACATCCATTGTCATCAAAATTATAGGCAATTGAATGTATGCCAACTCCAGCCGTCGCAGGATCAAAAGTAAATGTAGTTCCATTACCATCATCCATAACACCAGGGCCGCTATAGATTCCTCCATTTGGTGTCGCATCTCCAAGTCCATTTTGCACCTCAGCATCAACACATAGATTATCCGGAGCAGTAAAAACAATCGTTGGTTCTGCAAAGACTTCTATGGCATCGGAAGCAGATCCAGAACATCCATTATCATCGAAATTATAAGTGATGGCATGTACACCTACACCCGCAGTTGAAGGATCAAAAGAATAAGTTGTTCCATTGCCATTATCTGTTACACCTAGACCACTGTAGACTCCACCGGCTGGTGTTGCGCCCCCCAATCCGGTTTGTAAACCAGCATCAATACATAGATCACTTGGAGCAGTAAATACAACCGTAGGTGTTGAAAAAACTTCTATAAGATCAGAAGCGGAAGCGGAACAACCAGCGGCGTTTGTAAAATTATAACTAATCGTATGAGTGCCAATACCTGCTGTTGTTGGATTAAAAGAGTAATTCATTCCATTGCCATTGTCAGTTACACCTGGTCCACTATAGACACCGCCATTTGGTATTGCGCCACCCAATCCATTTTGTAAACCTTCATCAATGCATAGATCACTTGGAGCAGTAAAAGTAACCGTAGGATAAGAACTGATTTCAATTTCTGTTTGAGCAGAAGGCAAACAAGATACATCTCCCGGAGCTGGATCAAGAATCGCATAAATATAAACATCTTGGTCAGCATTACTAATGCTAACTCCTGTTAAAGATGCCATCGTTCCATTATTGGTAAGATTGCCAAAAGGAACAGTCCCAAGTAAAACACCGCCAGTATAAGGAGTACTAGTTGGGTTAGCAAAAGTAATAAATCTTACTCCATAGTTTTGTTCGTTATTAGAAGACATGGCCATATTTTGCAGACCAGTAACCGTAATATTGAAAGCTTCATCAATACAAGCTGCCGGATCAGAAACAGTAGCTGTTCCTAAAGCTGGACAAACCGTTTGTAAAGGAGCACCTCCAATAACTCGAATAAAGTAATCATCTTTGTTTGCTCCAGGTTCTTCCTGATCATGGTAAAGAACAACAAAGTTGCCATTAGCTAATGGATGAATAACTGCTAATACTTCCTCTTCTCCATCGTTATCGGTATTGGTTTTTGTAGATCCACAAAGCGGCGTTCCACTATTATCAATCACCCGGTGGTAGACATCCTGCAAATCTGAGGCACTAGGCCCTACATCTCCAGGCCCATCCTTGGATTGCCAAGCTACAGCAAATCCATCCGGTAAAACATCAAGATGCAAACCAAAGGTCGATTGCTTACCAGTACCCATTGGATTGATATCTACATAAGGAAAAGTAACTGGACTAACGGCAGTTCCGTTCGGACTAAAGACCCTGTAATAAGCTCCAGCATCATCGCCATCGGAATCATCTCTAGCGGCCCAACCTACTACAAAATTGCCATTATTCAAGGCTTTAAAACTTCTATTTTTATCCAATACTGCACAGAAAGATTCGGTATGTGCACCATCACTTACTTCGATGCTAGCCCCAGCAGGGATTCCAGCAGAGGTAAAAGTTCGAACAAAATAATCATCTTTATTATTCCCTGGATTATTTTCTGCACGATGATAAAAGAAAGCGAAGTTCCCGCCAGTTAGTTCAATAATCCCATTCACGCTTTCTGTGTCGGCTGTATTATCGCTATTCGCTTTAGTGGTAGCGGTTACAGCTAACCCGGTGGAATTGTAAATTCGAAAATAGGAATCTTGATTATTATTATCTCCAGGGCCACTCCCTGTAGGACCAACATCTCCAGGAGCTTTTCTCGACTCCCAGCTTACCACAAGGTTATCATTAGCTAAGCCAATAATTTTGGGACCAAACCTACCTTGATCTCCTGTTCCAGCAGCATTGATATCGCCATAAGGTATGATTATATCGCTAACTGCTGTTCCATCTGTATTGAATATTCGAAAGAAAGCACCAGTTCCATCTCCGTCAACATCATCTCGTGTTTCCCAAGTCACCGCAATTTTTCCATTGTCTAATTCTACGATGCTTTGCCCTCGATTAATCTCCTGAAAAGCTGCATCATGAGTTCCACTAGTTATGTTAACCAAACCACCACTAGTGGAAATTCCTGCAGCATTATACGCAGCGAAGTAATAATCATCTTTGTCATCTACATTGTCTTCATTGACATGAGTGAGTAAGACAAAACCACCTGTACTGAGAGGTAAAACGAATGATAGTTTATCATCAGAATCAGCAACACTAAGACGAGTAGAACCCGTACTCGGGTTACCTATATTATCATAAACTCGAAAGAATACATCTTGTTGATTTCCTGTTGTTGGGCCGGTATCTCCAGGGCCATCTTCGGATGTCCATACGATAACGAAACCAGATTCGAGGGCAATGACTCTAGGTCCGGGAGTGCCTTGATCTCCTGTTCCCATCGGATTGACATCAGTATAAGGAATCGTAACCCCTGTAACTGCTGTTCCGTCTTCAGCAAAGATTTGAAAAAAGCCTCCGTGTCTATGTCCATCGACATCGTCTCGTGTTTCCCATGCAACAACGAAATTTCCATTACTCAAGGTGGCAATAGCATTCAGTCCATCATGAGTCTGAAATCCGGAATCGTGGCTCGGTCCTCCGAGATTAAAGTTAGCACTGATTAAGTCGCATGATTGAGCTTTAAGGGAGGTCAAAGAAGTGAAACATAGTAGTGCAAAAAATAGAAAAAAGGATAGGTTTGATTTTTGTAATTGTTTTTTCATTGTTTTTTGGTTTTAGTAAATAACTATATTCTTGAAGAGAAAAAACTATGTCTTCTATGTTTTATGCATTTCATAAATCTTGTTTATTTGAAACACATACAACATAGAATACATAGCCATTAAATTTTCAATAAATATTTATTTTTGTCCATAAATTATTGGGCGGAATTATCAATAATTTTGTTCCGTCACTTAGATGAATTAATCATTAGTCGTAAGCACCGCATCAGGAATGAACAAATAAATGATTGCATTTCGTTCTTCTTTGTCTTGAAACGTTTTAACTGCCCCTTCTAAAATAATCGGGTCAAACTTTTTGGAATAAACAGAAATCATTTGCTTGAGGTATTGCGCTCTAAGATCTGGAAGATGTTCGTTTCTAAAATTCCGCTTAGGAACAGTCTTTATCACTGGCTGACCAGCAAAACTATCATCGCTACCTTTTTGTGGTAAGACATTAATTTCATTATAAAGAAAATCATCATTCTGTCGTCCAGAGAAAGTCTTATGTCCTGCGATATCGGCAGACCCCTGAATGAATAATTTCACCTGATCTTGATCAGTCTCTTTCATGGTATGCAGTGCTTCTGTAACAAATGCACCGATGGTTGAACCGTAAGTTTTTCGGAAGTCGCTTTTGCTTTTAGAATACTCTCCTGGGCCAAAAAGTAGCTTCACATCCTTCTCCGCATCTTTTAAACGAACCTCAAAATAGCGACCTTTGTAACCTTCAACAACTTCATCATCTGGATGAAAAACAGCATCCCAATATGGTCTTTTGATTTCAAAACTTTCAGACCATTCTTCTACCGTTACTGGCTCTAATTTTACTTCAGTTCCATATTCTTTCTTGATCGCTTCTTCTTCCTTGATTAATTTTTCAGCCTCTTGCTCTACCTTTTGAGCTTCCTCTTCGATCTCTTTTACTACTTCTTTGGTTTCTGTTTCTAAGACATCAGCTTCTTCATTTACCGTTTTTAATTCTTCTTCAATCTCGTCTAGTTCCTCATCTATTTCTTCTTGCTCCTTTTTGATTTCCTCTACTTCAACTTCCTCTTCTTTTTCCTCTTCTTCCTTGTCAACACAATCGGAATTCTCATCAAAAATATTGTAGCGTTTTACAAAATCTTTTACCTTTTGATCCATCTTATCGATACTTCCTTCTGCACCTTCTAGTTCATCTTTTAGTCCAGACTTTTCAGTAATCAAAGCCAAGAGTTCTTTTTTTAGATTATCGATATTGGCTACCTTGGATTCATAATTGCTTTTTATATTATTTAGTTTATCACCAAAGCCATTGAGCTTTTCGTCGAGCGCTATCTCCTTTCCGGTAATGCCTTCGACGGTATTTGCAAGTATGCTTGATTTTTCAATCAAGTTATCTACTTTTGCTAATGCCTTACCGACGAGTGGAATTCCTTTTTTGCCAAGTTTCAATTTCCCTTGGAATAATTTCATAGAAGAAATCTTTTCTTTTAGTTTTCCAGGAAGAGAGAATATTCCTTTTTTCTTCTTTTTGATATTTTCCTGAACCGCTTCTACCCCATTGATTTCGTTCAACAGTTTTTTTAGTTCGGATTCACAATCTGTAATTTCTGCTTCGATTTCTTTCTCAGGTTTTAACTCTTCCAATTCTTTTTTCAATTCTTCAATTTTCGCTTCTTCTTTTTTGATCTCCTCTACTTCCGCTTCTACTTCCTGAGTTTCCTTTTCAAAAGAATCTTGTTCTTTAGCTAGATCTTCGAGTTCTTTTTCCGCTTCTTCGGTTTCTTTTTCAAGGTCTTCTTTTTCCTTGGTCAGCGCTTCAATTTCTTTTAGAATTTTATCTTTTAATCCATTCTCTTTATCTACCTCTTCGGTCAAGTCTTTAGATTTTTCGAGAAGATCGTTGACGCCAAGTTTTAGATCATCCAAAATTTTCTTCGGTTTATCAGCCAGCTTATTGGTTAGCTCATCTTTTTTATCCTGAAGTTTTTTAAGCTTATTTTCCAGGTCATTGATTTTGTCTATTCGTTTGGTTAGATCATCTTCTAGTTTTTTTCCTTTTTTCGTCAATTGATCGAATTTATCTTTCAATCCTTTTGCTTTTCCATCCAAGCCTTTAGCTCTATCTCGAAGCCCTTCTCCTCTTTTAAAAAGATTCCCTATCCTGGAAAGGAGATTTGGAATCATTTTTTTAGGAGTGAATTTCTTTAAGGTTTTTAAAATTCCTAATCCTGTTTTAATTTTACCAATCATCCCCATTGGTCCTGGTAAAAAAGTCGCTAATCTTGAATTCATCAAACCCATTGCTTTTTTGAAAAGACCAAGCTTAGGTAGTCCACGTTTCAGGCCAGATTTTAAACCACCAATTTTATCTTTCATTGCTTGTCCAATAGGTAAGGCCTTCACCCTTTCTTTCAGTTCTTCTACTTGTTTTTTCTTACTTAAATTAGAGAGATCTTTGATAAAAGTCGACTCTTCAACAGATTTAAGAATATTCCCTTGCTTGTCAAAATAACCAAGTTTGGTCCCAAGTGCTTGATAGGCTAAAGGTAAGTCCTGAGGATTAACTCCTTGGTCGGCTTCTTTCGCTTCGTCTCCACATTTTGATTTCATTCGGGTTTTTAAATTATTCCCTTTTCTAGCATTTTTAAAACCATCTTTTTCAAAACTATCAGCATTAGAAGCATTGGCATCAATGTACTTTTTAAAGTCAGGATTTTGAACATATTCGTTACCGAAACGACTTTCTAATTGATAATGCCGAAGACAGCTTTTTCCTCCAAGTAAGGAAGATTCGAATTTGATTTTCCAAGAAGATGAATTGGCATAGGTGCTTTTGATTTTTTGGAAATCCTTATATGCCTGTATGAGCTTATCAGTACGCTGACTACTATAGGTTCCAGAAGAAGTATTCAATGGCTCGTCCAGCTTGATATTAAATAATTCCGTAGGGCAATCTCCGTCTTTACAAATATTATCTTTTTGAGCTTGGACCAGCGAGGTGCTACTCAAAAGAAATAAAACTAGAAAGAATAAAAGACCTCTAGGGTTTGATAAATTTGTTTTCATTATGGAATCTTTTTGGATTTATTGCTAAGTTTTTTCCAGTAAAATGATTTTGATTTTTGTAGCCCTAAAAAAAGGACATACCTAATCAGGATAAACTTGCAAATCTGAAATTTCTGAAATTGTTGACTATGTTTGAAAGCTGAAAATTAAATTTTTCCACTGAGGATTGGAACTTTTGGAAGGTCAATGTTCTGAATGGTAGCTTATATGTTCTGAACGGTAAGCATATTAAGATTTGGGCTCGGTAATTCGATAAAAAAGAAGTAATATCATAGAATTCTTCCTTTTTCAAGTAAATGAAAAATCCTTGGGATTTCTTTATATATAGATCTGAGTGGCAGCCTATTTTATTTCCCCGTACTGCCGCTAAAAGCGCGAACGGGACGAAAATGCATTACAAACCCTTTATGATCTCTAGCTTGGTGAACGGCAGGCTTTGGTTTTTCTGCAACAACATTAGGCGCTGGTTTTACTTCCTCAACTTCTTTAATTTGAACAGTCTGTTCTCCTTTCGAGGGTGACGTTTTTGTGTTTGAATACACGAAGTAATCAACAATAATATCGTACAGAATAAGGACAAAATCGATAATTTATTTTCCATGTAATTGTTTTAATGAGGTTATTTTTAAAACCAAGTATTGGCTCCTTCCAATAGAATAAATTCTTCTTTTGAATAATAAAAACAATATGCGTCATGCCATCCGAATGGAGAACATGGCGCATACATTTATTTTATTGATCGTTATTTTTTAACAACCACAAGTTCCTTTAACTTCTCTTGTTTCTAAAATCTCTTTTCCTCTGTTTTGTAATAAAGTAATTTTACCTTCATAGTGATTCGCTTCACCTTCGAACTGTGTCGTCTTTCTCACTCGTACAATTACATCATAACTTCTATTGTCAAACTTATAAATAGACAAAGGATCATTCCCACCTTTCTTCATATAATCTTTAGCTTTAGCCACTGCTTTATCGGCATTAGCTTTGGCCGTTTCCATTGCTGAGCCTCCCGTAGTTGTTTGAATAGGAATCGCACTTCTATCTTTTCCAGAGGCCAGAATTACATCAGTTAAAAATTCTACCGCATCTTCGTATTTATAGTCTGCCAATGGTTTTCCAAAATAAGTAACCTCGTCATTTCGAACTGTTATCCAATCCTTGGATTCCGATAATTTTTTCAAATCCGCTTTATAATCTCTCTCTTCCCAATCTGGATATAAAGCATTCATTTGGCCATTGACTTTTACGCAAGCCTTATCATTCCAGTTTGATTCAAATAACATTTTCCCTTTGTAACGATCCCCTTCATTAAAGCTACAAGCACAATCGAAAGCTCCTCTTTCTTGATGTGTTTCACATGCTCCTCCTTCCATTGCACCAAGCATCTTTGTCGTAGATGCACTTTTGGCAGTAGTAGTATTTCCTACTTTATTCGCAGACAAAGAAGTGATGGTCCAATCTCCTTTTGCAAGGATTGGCTTTGATTCATCATATTTCTGGTATGTTTTAAACTCATTACGGCGGGTATATAATTTTCCGCCATTAAAATCTTTAACTGTTTCCGTCAAAGCATGTGGATCAATGGTAATCATGGCGACTCTTTCTTTAAGTACTTTCTTATTCGCATCAAGAAGCTTGTAGTTTTTATCCCAATGAAATTCTCCCATATCGGAGACCGTAATTTCGAGGGTTTGATTGCCTCTTTGATAGACATCGGTCGTGACATCTAATTCAGTGCTTTCACTATCATCACGGGAAGCCATTTTTTTCCATGTTGAAAGATCAAAGGTTCCAAAATGTGGCAGTGTAAATTGTGTAGAAGTATTAAGCGCATTCCCCTTGTCTTCTCCTATTTTTTTGACTGCACCACCGAAGACCCATCCGGTAGTTCCATCAGCTGTTTTCACTTCTATCCAAGGTTCGGTATAAGTCTTTCCTCTTAACTCTATGGTTTCTGTTTGATCAGATTTATTTCCAGTCAATGTCAGACTTTCATTTTCTTTTGCTGAACCAACAACTTTAGCTTTTGTATTAGGTTGTTCTCGGATATTGAGTTTTTGTACCCAAGAAATTACTTTCATATTATCAGAAGCCGCTGCTGGAGCTTCATCTCCCGTAGGAATATCCGCAACTGTACCTGGTGCATTGGTTGTTTCTGATTGAGGATCAGAACTTGGCGCTGCTGTAGGATTGTTTACTGGACTTGTTGTACTGGAATTATTATTGGTATCTCCCGATGTACAGGCAAAATTAAACAACAAAGCATAGAGCGTTAATAAGAGAATAGATCTTTTCATTTTTGTGATTTTTTAATTTAATTAGAATTGCTTAAATAGGATTTTCAGATCCTCCTTTTTTATTGCGCATTATTAGTCAAAATTAGTTTAAAAAGAGGTTTTATACATTCTGAAAATCACTAAGTTTTACTTCAAGAAATAAATCAGAATCAAATTAATATTAAACCTCAAAAAGCACAACTACCATTAAACACTGACCTCAAAGTGAATAACTTTTCAGTACTGGCTCAATGACAGTTATGCAATTGTTTTCTGGGTTTATCTATTTAATTGTCTAACGGTTCTTCCAAACAGAATTACCCGCTTTATCATTTAAATGGAGCGTGCCTCTATCATCAATCGAGAGACTCATCGGCTTCGCAGCAAGCGTATGTGTTCTAGTATCCCAAACCCACCTTTTGTCACTGGTATAGACACACATATTGCCATCAGGCTGTAAAATAAGATAGCTACCTTTCTCCTGTGTACCATTGCACCAAACCCAAGTATTTGAACTGGTGTAGACACACAAATTTCCATCAGGTTGCATAATTGCGTAATGGTTTTTACTCGGACTCCAAATGCGATCACCAGCCATCATTTTCTTTCCGACTACAAGCGCATCTTTTGCTGCTACTTTGGAAGGTTTCTTAGCTTCGTCGTTAAACACATGTTCTTTTTTTCCCCAAGCATGCAGGTCATCGAAATTGAATCGTTGAGCTTGTGCAACCGAGAAACAAAAGAATATTAGACAAAAATTAATTATTATCTTTTTCATATTGATTTTAATTTATTTAATGTTCAACTATTAACCTCTAGAAGGGAAATATCCCTCAAGCGCAATAATAAAATTAATACCCAAAGAAGGTTGTACATTCTGCACTGGTTGACTTCCACCTGTATTCATAATTTTGACTTTAGGTTCATTAGTAATAACAGTTGTATTTGCTTGATTACCTACACTAATTAGCGATTCATTTCCGTGTTCGAAATGATGTTCTTCATCCGTCTCTTCTGGATTTAAATCAAGAGCAGGTACAGATGCAGGAGCGGTACTATGGCTATGAGATGGCATCTGAGAAATAGTTAATGTGACTGCTTCAACTCCCGCTTTTTCTCCATCTTTTCGAGGGCTTAAACCAGGCCCTTTACCTGATCCCATCGGAACTCTACCACGAAGATCTGGAAGTCCAAAAGTTGTTTTACCGTCACCACCATAGGTAGTACCTAAAAGAGAAAACAAGGCTGAGTATTGAGAAATAGGAAGTAATTGTCCTTCACATTTTGCCCATCCTCGTGGAGCAAAATTTCCAGCAAACATTTTCACCTCACCGAGCATATCATCTTGAGCTTGGAGATTAGGTGTAAAAAATAAACTGCTTAAAATAAGAGAGATTGTAAAAATGAATTTCTTGTACATTTTAATTGATTTGTTAGTTTAAAAAATATTTAATTGAGTTAATTTAATTATGCTTTTATTGAGTTAAACTTAAGAGAACTTGTGCCTTTATTCGTTTATTTATTCTCAAAAAATTGTGCTCCAGTCAAATCGAAATTTCAGATTTTTTTATAAAGAAACTAAGACTTAAATTGTATTTTCTATTGGCCAGAATATAACCTGAAAGGACATTGCTTTCTCCTTCTTAGGATAAGTCTTTATCTACATCTACTTTGTTTTGAATGACAAACCAGATTCCTTATCCATATTAAATATGATTGGGGGTTACAGAAATCGAGGTAGTTTGTGAGCATACAGATAGTGCAGTAAACAAAACGAATACTGGAATTAATAATAATTGTTTTTGTGTCATATTTGAGATTAGAAACTATATTGTTCGTGCAAATTTAAAAGAGGCTCTTAGCTATTAAAATTTAGGAGCCTACTCAGTTCATCTAGGTAAAATATTTGAATACTACTAAAGACAATCTTCTATTATAAGTTTGGGGATTTCTTCAATTCTTTGGTAAACCTAAGTGATTTTAATCTCTGCTAAAACTAATTGAAGCGAATTGTTCTGAATGGTAGGAATTATGTTCTGAACGGTAAAATATTTTGTTAAAATTAAGATATTCTTGTTGTTTGGACCTACCCAGTTTTGTTCCTGAGTTTTATTGACGGAGTGGTTTCAAGGCTATATATAGGCTTTACCGTTGTTTTAAAAAATCCTTAGCTGATCCATATATGCTTCCTCAGTCTCAAAACAAGCATATTGAGGCAATTAATTGGTCAAAAAACTTCAAGGTATGATCGAATAATCGTACCTTTTTTTTGCGGTTTAATAAATGACTGGCATTTTGAAAAAAGAATAAAAGCTATACTAAAACTAAAAAGAATATATGTTTTATAGAATGATAATATTGTTGGGACTTTTAAGCCTCCTAGCTTGTGAAGAAGCAAAGCATACAGCAGATCAGAATGCTAAAAAATTAGACGTCAACTTAATGGGCAATTGGGAATATATGGGTTTTGGAAAAGCGATTTCCATCTCAGACACCCTTGTAGAAGGTTACCACATTGCTACGACTGGAAACGTTCCAACTTCTAAAAATTCTGCTAAATATTTCCATGACTATTACACGATCGATACACTATCCAATGATACCATACTTTTAAAAGATGGAGTCAAAACTTTTAAACTGTTCAGGACTAATAAAAATTTCGAGCAACAGGTCAACAAAGAGTTGGCCAATGATCCGCAATACAATTTTGACATTTTATGGAATACATTTAATGAACAATATTGTTATTTCAAAGAAAGAAATATTGACTGGGATGCTATTTATAAAAAGTATGAACCACAAGTAAATCCAGATACAAAGCCACTAGAGCTTTTTCTTATATTTGAAAAGATGTTGGGAGAAATAAACGATTCGCATATTTCGATCGATGTACCTGATGATTTAGAAAAAGAATACAATGCTCAATCGAAAAAAACTGACCTTGAAGAAAACAACGAAGACAATGGTAAATTGGTAAAGAGTCTCAGAAACTTAATCTTAGAAAAACATGTTGATCAATTCAAATCATTTAATAAAGGATCGATAAACTATGGAAAAATAAACGAGGATATCGGGTATATTGAAATTCAAAACATGGTAGCCATGGCTTATTACAATATTCCTGATAGTTTATCCAATGATGAATTTTGGGATCAATGGTGGAGCAATTTGAATAAAGCTAAAAACTATCACGATGATGTTAGAATAGGAACTCAATTCATGATGAACTCCATTATCAACGACTTAGGAAATGTGAAAGCATGCATCATTGATTTAAGATTTAATGGAGGTGGATTTGATGATGCATCTTTTGAAATCTTAAACCATTTTGCATCAAACAAAATAGATGTTTGTACTAAAAAAGTAAGGCTAGGAAAAGGCTTTACAGAAAAACAAGTACTCTCTCTTTATCCTTCTAAAAAAGTATTCGATGGAAAACTATATATCCTAACGAGCCATCAAACAGCAAGTGCAGCAGAGGTACTGGTATTAGGAAGTAAAAAAATACCAAATTCTACAATCATAGGCTCAACTACAGAAGGTGTATTTTCTGATATTTTAGACAAAAAACTACCAAACGGCTGGACTTATGGTTTATCCAATATGATTTATGAATCGATGGAAAGTATTAGCTATGAAAATATAGGTATTACTCCTGATTACATAATAAACTATCCTACTGTGTCAAAAGATTTTTATAAATACCTTTTAGAAGATTTAAAAAACGGAGATGATGCCATTGAAAAAGTAATTAATAAGATGGAGAAGTAAAATATTTTATCATTAAACTTGTTTCATATAATAATTCTAAACCTTTCTATTCTCAGTGTCAAAAAAATTAAAACCAAAACCATGAAAAAATCCTATCTAAATTTATCCCTATTTTTCCTTGTCATTTTTGCATCTTGTCTAAAAGGACAAACTATCGATAAATCTGCAATTGATAAAATATTTACAAAATGGGACAACACAACTTCTCCAGGATGTGGATTAGGTATCATTGAAAACGGAGTACTTACTTATGCCAGAGGATACGGAATGGCCAACTTAGAATATGACATTCCAAACTCAGCGACTTCAGTATTTAGAATCGGTTCTACTTCAAAACAATTCACTGCAGCATGCATTGTCTTGTTAAATGAACAAGGCAAACTCAGCCTAGATCATACCTTAGACATATACTTCCCCGACTTCCCTGATTATGCAAAAAAAATCACCATCCAGCATTTATTAAATCATACCAGTGGAATTCGAGACTACCTTCAATTATCTTATTTAAAAGGGCTTGGCGATGATGATTTTTATACTGACGATCACATCATGGAATGGTTGATCAGTCAAACAGATTTAAATTTTGTGCCAGGAGATGAATACTTGTATAGCAACTCCGGCTATTGGTTGCTGGGACAAATCGTTGAAAAAACTTCGGGTATGAATATGGCAGATTATGCAATGAAAGAAATTTTCGTTCCGCTTGAAATGAACAACACCCATTTTCATAATGATCATACTCAAATTGTAAAAAACAGAGCATCTGGATATACTCCAAACAGCAAAGATGGCTACAACATCAGCATGACCACTTTAGATATGATTGGTGATGGAGGAATCTTTACTTCGATCAATGATATTAAAAAATGGGACGATGCTTTTTACGAATCAAAAACATTGAGCAAAGCTTTTTGGAAAATTATGACAAAGCAAGCGATCTTAAATGATGGTAAAGAAATCAGCTATGCTGCTGGCTTAGGAATTGACACTTATAAAGGATTAAAAACAGTGAGTCATGGTGGCGCTTTTGTTGGATTCCGAGCAGAATTGATGAGGTTTCCAGATCAAAAAACATCTATCGCTATTTTTGCAAATCGTGCAGACGCCAATCCCACCCGAATGGCTTATCAAGTTGCAGACATTTTATTAAAAGATCAATTTAAAGAAGAAAACACGGAAGTAAAGAAAGAAATTATCATCGAAGAACCGAAAGTTGAAACTCAATTTTCAATGGATCAAATCGCTGGAGAATATGAACTTGAACCTGGAGTAGTTTTAAATATTTCTTTAAAAAATGATTCTCTTAAGGTCTTACAAACCTGGAATCAGTCAACTTATAATATCGTAAAAACATCTGGGAACACCTATAAAATACCAGGCGATGATTCGGCCTTAAGTTTTACCTTTTCAGACCTTGAAAAGGATAAAATTCAAACGCTTACCGTTTTACAAAACGGTAATAAAACAGTAACCAAAAGAAAAAAAATATTCGATAGTTCAGGGATTGATTTTCAAGTTTATACCGGTACTTATTATAGCGAAGAACTCGACATCAATTATAAAATTTTATTAGAAGAAAAAACTATAAAACTCCAAGTAGGAAACAATCCTGCAATGAAATGCACAATTACAGAACTCGATCAATTTTCCTCTCCTTTTGGAATGATTCGATTTCAAAAAGACAATGGAAACATTAGCGGATTTGAATTGGATTCGGGGAGAGTTAAAAACTTGAAATTTAAAAAAACGTAAGAAATACGGAGAAGTGAAAAACGAAAAAATTCTCAAAGGTGGAACCAATGCTGAAGATGTCATACTCATCAACGGTGTCGTTCATCGCAGCAAAGGCCCAAACCCTGAACTAAGTCAAGCAGTGCTAAAACATCTTGAAAAACACAATTTTTCTTTTGCTCCTCGACTCCTTGGAATTGACGATCAAGATCGGCTGATGCTATCTTTCATCGAAGGAGAAGTTCCTCGTGGTGAAGTTTTAAGTGAACAACAAATCATTGATAGCATCAAAATACTTCGTGCATTTCACGACATCAATTCACTAAGTCCTCTTTGTAAAAATCAAGAGACGATTTGCCATAATGATTTCGCTCCATGGAATGTAGTTTTCAATAATGAACAACCTGTTGGAATCATAGATTTTGATGAATTGGCACCTGGTCAAAGGATTGATGATGTGGCCTATTTTATTTGGACTTTTTTGGATTTTGGGGTATCAACTGTTTCCGACGATGAACTAATTAAACAGATTGGTGTATTGTGTAATGTCTATCAATTGCAAGACAAAGGAAAACTTTGCGATGCATTTTTAAAACAACAAAATAGGATTTTACAATTTCGAAAAGGTATCGTATCAAATGAAGCAGATGAAAGTAAAAAAGCTTTTTCTCGAGGAGCAGTTAAAAGGATAAATGCTTCCATTCAGTGGGTTCAAACCAAGGGACATTTGATAAACTTTAATTTATGATATTGAGCAATCCTAAGAAATAAAAAAATCATAAAATGAATTTAAAATTAGTATTCTCTACTTTTTTGTTCTTTAGTTTTCAAATAATACTTGCGCAGGAAACTATCAAACCAATTGCGCTCGACAAATCTGTTCTGTCTGGAGTTGGATTAAAGAAAATTGATTTAAAAGACGAACCTGAAAAAGATTTTTATCAAAAACGATTATTCAAAGGAACTGACATCAGTGTTTATGTAGTATCTACGGAAACCTGGAATAATAAAATGAATAACTTCCCTTTTGACGAATTTGTCTACATGTTTCATGGAGAAGCAATCGTCAAACCTAAAAACGGTTCTAGTCAATTATTTCATTCAGGAGATTTCTTTTTTGCTCCCAAAGGATTCACTGGCGAATGGGAAATAATTGCTGGAAAAAATCTACATTACGAACTATCAGTTATCACCAATCAGAGAGCAGATTCTTCACTTGTAAGAACAGATAATCTTCACAAATTATTTGATCGTTCAAAATTATCAGGAGTTTCGATCGAATTGGATAAAGATGGCCGATACTTCGAAACACTTCACAAAGGTCTTGAATTAACTATTTCCTTAGTCGCTGAAAAGCCAATGGAATTGAACAATGACATTCCAGCAAAAGAAAAACTAGTTCATTTGCTTTCCGGCCAAGTGACCATCAGTGATAAGAACAATCAAAAACAAACGTTTTATACTGGAGATTTCTTTATCATTCCGAAAGGTTTTACTGGCAATTTTAAAAGTGATGGCCATGGTTTAGTAAAATATCTTATTGTAGAAAAAACAATAGCCGAATAAAAATGAAAATCTTCTCTCCCAATTAAAAACTAAGTAACTAATTCTTTCAAAAGAACTCCCAAATGATTCCAACCACCATCATCTTAAAAACAGAAAACTATCAACTCAGAATCCCCAATGAATCAGATATTGATCTCGTTTTTTCTGCCTCTAGATATCCTGGTTTCACAGATGGTATGCTCTGGCATCCTCCAGAAACCAAAGAAGAATGTCTCCTCCCCTTGCAAAGTAGTTTTAAAGCTTGGGAGGAAGAAACCGGATATACTTTCACCATTCTTTCAAATAAAAACCCAGAAGAAAAATTCGGAAAATCTTCCATCAGAAAAACAAAAACACCAGACATTTGGAATGTAGGGTTTTGGGTACATCCAGCCAATCAAAAGAAAGGAATCATGACAGAAGCTTTGGGAGCGCTGCTCCGATTTGGTTTCGAAAATCTAAATGCCATCCAAATCGAAGCAGCTTACGCTACTTGGAATAAAGCCAGCGAAAAAGTCCTCAGCAATAATGGTTTTAAGTTTGCGAAATATTTAGAAAAAGGATTTTTAAAAAATGATGTTTGGGTTCCAGAAAACGAAGTAAGAATCACTAAAGAAGAATGGGAATCTCTAATCAGAGGCTAGCTTTTTTGAAAAACGTTGAACTTAGTCCGTCTATTTATTACTGATTTAAAATTAAATTTTGACTATCGTTTTAACTCCAATTTCATCTCCATTCAAAACTTTTAAAATATAAGTTCCTTTTGATAGGTTCTTAAATTCAAATTCACTTTTCCTGGTATTTATTTTTTCTTCAGTAATCAATTGTCCTAGTAAATTGTATACTTCAATTTTAGCAGTAACGGAAGGAATTCCGTTTAGTTCTACAATGAATTTATCTTGAAAAGGATTTGGAAAAATTCTAATTATTGAAGTCAACATTATATCATCAGCACTACTTGTAAAAGTAGTTTTCAATACATCATTGACCCCAACAGCATAGCCGACACTATTTGATTCAATCATACAAATCGAGGTTAAATAACTGGCTCCACTGTATTCGACAGTCCAATTTTGACCACCATCCATCGTCCTTAAAATTTCTCCGTCTGATGTAACAGTCCAACCATTTAATGGATCTGTAAACATGATATCATTGACTATCCCAGCTGTTCCACTATTAGAAATATCCCAAGTCGACCCACCATCTTCCGTACATCTAATCTCTCCATCATATCCACCAATACAACCTTTTAAATGATCGTGAAAATATATTGCTTTTGTAAGTCCATTGCTAGTTACGATTGAGGTTTCCCAAGTCAATCCTCCATTAGTAGTTCTTCCAAAAGCTCCTTGCAAATCGAACTGATGAACACCAACAAAATAAATAGTATCCTTACTTATAGGAAAAAGTTTCACGCCACTGTATGCACCTGCGAAATTCGATTCATCCCATGAACTACCACCATCAACAGTTTTTCTTGAGGCACCATACTGACCTATTGTAAATGAATTCATCGTATCGACAAGTACTGCGTCAAGATTAAAAGTGGTATTTCCTAAGTCGCGATTTTCCCAAGTTTCACCACCATCAGTAGTCCATAATACTGGGCTGCCCAAATCATCAACGTTTATCCAATAGGTACCACAAGCTATAACTCCTACTTGAGGATTAATAAATTGAATGCTATTAAGTACTCTTTCTAAATTAGGGACAGGATTAGGAGGGACATTCTGGCCTGACCAATTTTGTCCACCATCTGTTGTCTTAAAAATTTTAGCATCTGTTATAATCCATCCCGTATTTTCATCAACAAATGAACAATCATTTATTCGATCAGTAGTGGGATTCGTTATTGGTTCCCAATTTTGTCCATATCCGAATTGGGTAATTAAAATTAAAACAAAGGGAAATAATATTTTCATAACTTTTGGTTGTTGTCTTTTCCAAATTCGACAGTAGCGTTTTTTTTTACATGAAGTTCACAAAGAAGAAACGAAGCCCACAAAATAAATCTGCCTTCAAGGAAGTTACTTCTCTAGTCGAAATTCATCACTATTCGCGCAGCGAATCTATCCCTTCCCGATTTCACATCGGGACTATCCCTCATCACTATTCGACCGCAAGGAGAATCTCCCCTACTCCACGATCAACTTCCCAGAGCTCAACAAACGCCCATCCTCTTCCAAGGAAAAGAAATACATCCCAGCTTGTAAATTCCTTTTATAAAAGACATGAACATCTCCCGAAAATCTTTCGCTTCTGATCAGTCGGCCCATCATATCGTATACTTTAAAAATACCATTTTCCAATTCTAAGCCATCCAACTTAATGTTCGTTGATTCGCTAAACGGATTAGGAAAAACTTTTAAATGAGCTAGCGAATTTGCATCCGGATAGATGTTTATATTATCTAGAAAATCCTCTCCTATCGTATGCAAAGTTTGATTGGTAATAATCGGTGCATTGAAATCAAAATAGATTGCTGCAGAATTATAAATCTCAGTTTCCAAAGGCAAGTCTGCAATCTGAGCTATTTTAAATTTCAAGAAACCATTTGAAGCTGCTACATTTACATT
>CAKZTD010000436.1 GCA_937921595.1 uncultured Saprospiraceae bacterium | reverse complement strand
GAACAACTAGAAAGCCCATCTACATTATCTTGATTATAAACATAAGCCATATTCCTTGAAGTATCACAGCCAATCATATCATCAAAAGGGCACCCCAAATCGAAGTCTAGCCATAAGCCCATGTACACACTATCCAATGGTTCTCCTTCTAGTTTCTTAATATGAACTTCATAGAAAGTTGTATTCTCAATGGCAATATTCAAACTTTGATAAGTATAAGCAAGTACTTCCATTTGCACACCTGTTGCTCCTCCTCCCGATTGTGTATGTGTACCTGCAAAGTCATTAAATTTCCACCAAACTGCATCTGTTGCACAATTAATATCAGGGTGATCACCATCCATCGGATCATAAATATTGTCCCCATTCATATCTACAAAAGGAGCATGTCTATTTGTAAAATCAAAAGGTATTTCAAAACCATTAGTTTCTAAAGAATAAGGATTTCCTTGGGCTGGCCAAGCTAAAATAGATTCAAGTACAGGGCCATCAATCACTCCATTATCATTGTAATCAGCTAGATGAACACTGATCGCATTAGCGGTCATTGTCCAAAATCGATCATAATCAGAACAGACATCTTGCTCATCGCTATCTCCCGGCCAATAATCCGTGAGTCCATCTTGTCGGCCGTCTGTTTGAGCAGCTACTTTCAGTTCACCATCAGGACCATAGCCACCAAACCAAATCCCGCCAACCTTGATCGGAGAAACTCCTAGTTCAGGAATGCCTTCTGGTGGTTTTGGAAAAAGGTACTGTCCTTCTGAACCATCCCACCAAAGGTCACCGCCGACCTGAAGTTTGGCTATGACATTGTCACCTTCAATATCAGCCTCAGCTGTTGATGCTTCACATTGAGCTTGAATATTAATTTGGAAAATTATTAAACTAAAAAGCGAAAGGATTACTTTTCTAAGGTTCTTGTTTTTCATAAGCTTTGTATTTTATTGTCTTAAATTATTGGACTAAATTCAGTTAAATCGTTTTTTTTAAGATATCCCAAAACGATTCAACTTAATTCTCAACGTCTACTTATTTAAAAATAAGAAATAAATTACAAACACTTACAAAGCGATCTCTTTCAACTACTGAATACCATAAAATACAAAACCGTCTACTCACTTCATTGAGTAGACGGTTTTAATATAAGATTAGAATCTTATTTATTTTCCAAAGAAAATCTTTTTAGTCAATGTATTTTCAGCATCAGAAATTTGCAATAAAAACAAACCTGCTAACCCTTTAGGTGCCGTCAAACCAAATTGCTCATTGGCATTGAACACATTCCAAGATTGAATATTTTTTCCATCAAGATCAACAAGATTTATTTGTATATCACCTTGAAAGTATTCACCAGTTTCGATCAACATTTCTTCTAGAACAGGATTTGGACTGATAGAAACAGTGCCTGCAATGATATCATCAATACCATCCAAAATGCCTACTTGAAAGCTAAAAATATCAGAAACGATTTGACCACAGTCATCTTCAAAAGAAACTCTCCAGTAATAAGTGGAATTTTCAGTTAAAGAAGTTTGCAAAGTATAAGTTTCTGTAAATACTGTTTGAGACAAAATATCTACTGTACTAAAATCAGCGAATGAACTGATCTCAATTAGCTTCTCAACACCTCCCGTATTAGACCAAGTAAAAACAGGAGAAGCTTCCACGTCTGTACTTCCATCTGCAGGCATCGCTAAGGTCGCAGCCTGAGGAGCTGATAAAATTTCTAAAGGAACCATCATGCTTGAATTTGCATTTCCATCATCCACCATTACTTGAAGATCAAAATTCATAGCACTTGAAATACCTCCAATCGTAACGCCTACAATAGATCCAGGCGTTGCAGGATTTTCGCTATAAGTAATCGTAGCTCCACTTGGTAAACCAGATTCAGAAATATTTACATTTGAAGTAAAATCCGTTCCAATCAAAATATCAAAAGAAAAATCAGTTGATGCACATCCCAAGATATCTTCGTCTAATGCAAAGACCGTTTGATCCGCTGGCAATTCAATGAGGTAAAAACCAGAATTCAAATCAGAAACTAACATTCTTCCAGATGGTAGGAACGGGTAAACACCCCAAGCTCCTTTGAATCCAGAATCATCAACACCAGGGTAAGTGTCAAACGCATATTTTCTAACGACTCGTGTTGGATCAGTTACGTCAAAAACCGCTAGCCCATCTGTGTAATAAGAAACATACAATTTATCTCCAAGTACCAATGCATTATGAGCAATGTGATTAGGATTATCATTATCTGCTTTGTACATATCAACAACTTCGATATCGCTCAAGTTTGTGATATCCAAACTCTTTACAAAAGAACCTCCTGTCTCATCACATAAAAAGTAATGATCGCCATCTTCAGAAATCCAGCCAGAGTGATTATAACCACTGTTAACATAATTAGTCAACGAACCAATGGTTACTGGATTACTTGCATCCGTATAATCATAGATTCGCATTCCGTTATTTCCTTCATTTGAAAAAACAATATTGTCTTGAACAAAAATATCATGAGAAAAATAACCATTCTCATGTAATAAGGTTGGATTTGTTGGATCAGCTAAAGAAAGTACCTCTCCATTAGAAGTATACAAACGAGCATTGTCCTCGTCTATAAAAATATTATGAGCAGTCACAAAGAATTCATTTGAATCATAAACTGTCGTAACTGAAGTTGGCAAATTAGAGTAGTCAATAATTTGCAAAGTACTAGAGAAACCTTCATCAGCAACTGCATAAATATAATTTCCATAATGATGAAAATCTCTATGGATAAGACTCGTTCCAGTAGCACCACCTTCAACAAAAGCAATTTCTTCTAAATTACCATTTGCATCTGGCTCAAGGCTGATAAAATGAGTTCCCATTGTAGAACCAATCACTCCATACTCGACACCATTTACTATAACTCCCCATACTTCATTATACCTTCCGTAGAAAGCTTCTGGAAGACTATTATTTTGCCAGTTACCTAATTGAGTACCAAATTGCTCTTGGGCAATACTCCCTGTTGGAAGAAAGAATATCATTGAAAATAAAAACAGAACAGCGTGTAAACTTTTACGCATAGCTTTATGATTTTTAGTTTAATAAAATTAATTGAATAGGATAAATAAAATATTACATGCCAATCAGGACTTAAAATATTATTAGCTTTTAATTTGCTCCAAGCTAAGAAAATATGGTATCAGGTTTTAGATTTTCAGGCTCTTCTAATGCCGAATACTTAATACCGTTTAGGCTCAGCTTAATTTAAGTGATTAGGAATTATGTTAATATTATATAACTCCTGAATTACATATACTAAGGTACATTATTTTACTGAAAAAAATGAGCCAAGAATGCCCTCCTTCTTTATCTTTAGTATTTTGTGCCTAAAAAGACAAACAGCTTACCAAATGCAATCTATAGAAATACAAAATGTCGTCAAAAAGCATTTCAATCTGACCGGAATCATTTCAAATCTTCCTGGAGATTTGGATCTTAATTTTAAAATAAAAACGCCTACTGATGAGCAGTTTATTATTAAACTGATGCGCTCAGGATGTGAAACGTCGCTTATTGATATTCAATGCGCTATCCTTCTGCATCTTGAAAAAAGTAAAACGGAGATCCAACTTCCAAAGGTTTTACGTTCTAATGCCGATAATGTTTTTGAAATCGTAGAAATTGAAGGTCAACAAAGAATACTATGGGTGCTTCATTTCGTGCCAGGATATTTGCTGGCAGAGTTCAACCCACATACTAAAAACCTCATGCATAGCTTTGGGCAAAGTATTGCTCATTTGACAAATAGCCTTGAAGGATTTGAACATCCTGCGATGAAAAATGGACATCGATGGGAATTGACAAATGCACTTGAAGTCAAAGATTTTGCTCCATTTGTAACCGTAGAAAGTAAGAGAATAATTCAGCAAACTTTTGATCGTTTTGAAAATAAAATTCTGCCACATTTAACAGCTCTTCCTCACAGTGTCATCCATAATGATGCGAATAACTATAATGTCCTCGTCAATTTAGATAAAGATGGAAATGCAAAAGTTGATGGTCTATTTGATTTTGGAGATTTAGGATTTCAACCGACCATCTGCGAAGTGGCCATTGCTTTGGCTTATGCTGTTTTAGAAAAAGAATTTCCATTACGAATTTGTTATCATTTTTTAAAAGGATATTCCAAGGTACGTTCAATCTCCGAAGCTGAACTTTCGGTTTTATTTGATTTAATAAAAACTCGCCTGGCAGTCAGTATTTCTATTTCCAGTAAACGACAAATTGATGAACCCGACGATCCATACATCACCATTAGTCAAGCTCCTGCAAAAGCTGCTTTATCAAAACTTCATAGTATTCCAAGCGAACTAGCAGCATGCTTTTTCAGAAAAGCTTGTGGCTTTCCTGTTCTTAAAAAAACGGAGCGCATTTTATCTTTTTTAAAAAACGAAAAGGCATTTCCAGTCATGAAAATCGATCACTTTGATTGTATTCTTGACTTGAGTGTTGGTTCAACTTTACTCGGTGCTGATCCAAAAGCGGCCTTGTTAGAAAACCTAAGTCAAAAGATCGACGCCTTTATGGCGGAGTCCAGTTCAAAATTTTCAATTGGTCGTTATTGCGAATCTAGAAGGCTTTATGCGGCGGCTAATTTTGGAGCTAGCGGTCATCCAACAAAAGAAAAAAGAACCAATCATTTGGGCATCGATATTTTTACGGAAGCCAATGCTCCAGTCTTTGCACCTTATGACGGAACCATTGAAATCAATACTTCTATAAATTTACCGCTTGATTATGGAGGGCTTTTAATTTTAAAACATCATACCTCAAAAGGTGATACTTTTTACACTTTGTTTGGTCATTTAAATCCAAATAGTTTACGTCTAAAAGTCGGAACATCTTTCAAAGCTGGAGATCAAATTGCTACTTTAGGAGAGGCTCATGAGAATGGTGGTTGGCCTCCTCATTTGCACTTACAAATCATTACAGACCTGGTTGGCCTGGGACAAGAATTCCCTGGTGTCGCTTTTCAAAACGAAATAGAAATATGGCGATCACTTTCTCCAAACCCGATGCATTTATTTGATGTTCCTGATATAAATATTTTCGATGCTACTCCTAATAAAGTAAAGCTTCTAGTAGAAAGAAAAAACAGATTGGGATATAATCTTAGTTTAACTTATCGAGATCCATTGCACATCGTTTCGGGATTTAAACAATTCCTTTTTGACAGCCATGCTCTAACTTATTTGGATTTTTACAATAATGTTCCGCATGTCGGTCATCAGCATCCAACGGTTGTCAAAGCCATTCAAAAACAAGCTGGACTTTTAAACACCAACACTCGGTATCTCCATGAGAATATTTTAAATTATGCAAAACGATTAACTGAAAAACTTCCTGATCATTTAGAGGTTTGTTATTTCGTAAATTCTGCTAGCGAAGCCAATGAGCTTGCGATCAGAATGGCCAGAGCTTATACCCAAAGAAAAGATATTTTGGTTGTTGAAGCTGCTTATCATGGACACACCAATACGCTGATTGACATTAGTCCTTACAAGCACAATGGTCCTGGAGGAAAAGGCGCACCAGAGTGGGTTCATACGGTTCCTATTGCCGATGATTATCGAGGCGAGTGGAAAAGAGATCAGCCAAATGCTGGCCATCATTATGCGAATGAAGTCAAGGATATTTTAGCAAACATTGAATCATCTGGAAGATCAGTTGCTGCTTTTATTGCAGAAACTTACCCTAGTGTTGGCGGTCAGATTATCCCTCCTGATGGATACCTAAAAGAGGTTTATAATCATGTTCGAAACCATGGTGCAATTTGTATTGCCGATGAGGTACAAACTGGCTTTGGCCGTTTAGGAAAATCATTTTGGGCTTTCGAAACTCAAGGTGCGATTCCTGATATGGTTGTTCTTGGAAAACCGATCGCTAATGGCTTTCCACTTGGTGCATTGGTCACTACCAAAGCCATCGCAGATGCTTTTGATAATGGCATGGAATACTTTAGCACTTTCGGTGGAAATCCGGTTTCTTGTGCTGCTGGCCTTGCGGTATTGGATGTTCTGGAAACAGAAAACCTACCAGAAAACGCCAGACTTCGAGGGCAAGAAATTATTGATCGATTGAATCAATTAAAAGATAAATTTCCAATTATTGGTGATGTCCGAGGTGAGGGACTTTTTCTTGGAATTGAATTGGTCCGAGACCAGCTAACTTTAGAACCTGCGGATCGGGAAGCTAGTTATATTGTTAATCGTTTGAAGGATTTTAAAATTCTCGCTGGGACGGATGGGCCGCTTCATAATGTAATTAAGATCAGACCGAGCATGGGGATAAATACAGATGATGTCTGTTATTTTATTGAGGCAATGGAGATGATTTTGAGTGAAACTTTTTTGAATAAAGTTGCCGAATCATTAAGTAAATAAGTTAGCAAGTGAACAATGGTATTCCATTTGCTAACTTGCTAACTTATTCCTCTGTACCTCTGCCTACCCTTCTGGGTTCTGCATCACCTTAATTTGTGTCGTCGTATCTATTCCTTGAAGCACTTCGATTTGGATGCCATCGGAAAGACCAACCTTCACCATCCGTTTTTCGAACTCCTGATCACCGACCGAAACTTCCACCCAGGTTGAATCATTTTTGATCACTAAATCTCTTTCTTTTATAGAAACGACTTGATCTCTTCGATCCAAAATAATATCTCCATTTGCGGAGTACCCCGCTCTTAGAAAAATATCTTCTCTTGCTTTGATTGCTGCTTTCACTTCAAACTTCACAGCTCCATCTTCTTCCAATCCTTTTGGTGAAATGTATTCTAAAATCGCATCAATTTTCTCATCTTCGATTGCTCCGACGGTAAGTTCTAAAGGCATGCCTTCTTTTAATTTTCCAACATCAGATTCATCTACTTTGCCTTCAAAAATCAAGGCTTTCATATCGGCGACAACGGCGATGCTAGTACCTTCATTAAAATTATTCCTTTCAATCACAGAGGAACCAACTTCGATTGGAATATCGAGTACCATTCCATCAACCGTTGAAACAACGAGGTTGGCAACCTGCTTAGAATTTCTAGATGCACCTTCTCTCAACAATGCTAAATTATCTTGAGCGGCCTGAAGTTCTTGACGCTGAATATCGACATTCGATTCAAATTGTTTGAGGTTATTCGTAGAACGAATTTCTGCATTCTCAAAAACCGCTTTCTTCAAATCGAGATCGAGTTTGAAGTTGTTATAATCCAATTCAGAAATGACTCCTTCATCGAACAATTGCTTTTGACGGCTTTCTTCTTTCTTTGAATTTTCAAAAGCTAATCGAGCTTCTTCAACATCCAGTTTATTATTACTGACTTGTTTTTGTCTTTCCAATTCTCGCTCTGCATCGTTGTATCGGATACGTGCCAATTCTACACTTGATTGTGCCGAATTGATATTGACCTGACTTGGCACCAATTTGATCTTTGCCAATTTCTGTCCTTTGGTCACGATCTCTCCTGCCTCTACATACAAAGCATCAATCACTCCGGATACTTGAGGTTTTATCAAAACTTCTTGCCTTGGTTTGATCGATCCCGTCGCCACCGTTTTTTTAATAATATCTTTTACTTCTGGCTTCGTCGTTTCGTAAACTACTGGATCTTTTACACTTTGCTTGTAAAAATAACGACCTAGTCCAACCGACACGACTAGTAAAAAAATTGCTAATGATATTCCACAGCCTTTGTTCATCTTTTTAAATTTATTGTTTTCTAATTTTGTTTTTTGATCTTTTTACCTGAAAACTATTTCTAAATAATAACTACTGTCAACCCCCTGCCCTGCCCTTACAAAAGGAAGGGAATGAATTCCGTTTGTAAAACGGAAGAAAGGCTTGGGTTTAGGCGCAATGCATCTCATCACTCGTCCTTCAAAGCCACCACCGGATTTACATTCGCAGCTTGCATTGCTGGAATCAAACCAGTAATTGCTCCAGAGATTACTAGGATAACCAAAGCACCTAAGCCAACGCTGATATCTATTTCAGGATTGGCGAAAAACTCTCCGCCCTCTCCTATTGCTACATTCATTAATAAAATAATTCCCATCCCTGCAATCAAGCCAAAATAACCTGCTAGTGTGGTTATAAAAACAGACTCCAAAAGAATCATACTGACAATGGATCTAGGCGTTGCTCCCATAGCTTTTCTTATGCCGATTTCCTTCGTTCTTTCTTTAACAATTATTAGCATGATGTTTCCTACACCGATGACTCCAGCCATTAAGCTTCCGATTCCAACAATCCAAACGATGATGCTGATTCCAGTAAACAATCCCATGACTTCAGCAAACTCTTCTGCTACATTATTGGAGCGAACACCTTGGGGATCATCCGGATGAATTCGATGTCTTTTCTTTAGTAGGTTTTTAACTTTTACATCTACAACAGCTGCATTGTATTCATCTTTGACAGCGCATACAAACCAATTGATTTCATTGTGTCGATTGGTGACTTGTTGTGCAGTAGAAAGCGGGATGTAAATCGTCTGTTCTTCATCTGTCGCATCCTCTCCTTTTTGTAATGATTTAAAAATGCCGACAATCTTATATTGAGTTCCTCTGATTCGAATATAATTACCAATCACTTCTTCATCCTCTTCAAAAAGCACTTCTTTCACTCGATGACCGATGACTGCAATTTTCCGTTTTTCTTTTTCATCCAGATCATTTAAAAAACGACCTTTCCACATTTCCATCGCTTGAATATGAATAACATCTTTTAGTTCCCCACGAACATCAAAAGCTGCTGAATTATCTCCACGAGAAATCTCGCCAGAAGGCACCCACATTCGAGGAGCGATGTATCGGATTTCTTTTATTTCATCTCGAATGGCCGTTACATCATCAGAGGTCAATTGATTGAATCGACCAGGAGGCATTCCTTTAAAAGGTAAGGTTGTTCGTTGGGTCCAGACGAATAAAGAGTTTTTGATTTTAATTCCAAACTGTGTCTTGACACCATTTTCTAATCCCTTTCCAGACCCCATCAAAAAGATCAACATAAATACACCCCAGAATACTCCTAGTGCAGTCAGGAACGTTCGGAGTTTATTTTTCCGAATCGTCCCAAAGATCTCTTGCCATTTGTCTAAGTCAAACATATTTTAAGGGTATGTGCTTTTTATAAAATATATATTTTGGAATATGCCGTTAATAAACAAAATAATGAATACTAAGAAAAAA
>CAKZTD010000435.1 GCA_937921595.1 uncultured Saprospiraceae bacterium | reverse complement strand
TTCAGGTAATTGGGCAAATAGAAAAATAGGGAATAAGGCCAATAGAATGGGGAGTAATGTTTTCATCGTTTTATATTTTTTATGAAAATACGATGGGATATTGGAAAATCAAAGCAGGAAGGAAGAGTTTAACAGTTGGGGGAAGGGAGAAGGGAAGAGTTAATAGGTGAAGATAATCTTTGAGAAAATGTACTTTTTTCTAGAATTGATTTACGAACAAGGATTAACGATTTTAGATTTCCGATTTTATTATAGGCAATGCCAATTCTAAAATCATTATTCGTTAATCCTTGTTCTTAAATCAACATTACAATTTTCTATGCCTTCGCAAGATTCCGATCATAAGCTCCAGTTCCTAGTTGATTCAGTAAAGTGAAATGACTTTTTACAGCACCATAGAAAGTCTCATGTTGGTGATAAGGTACATTGTATTCTTCTGCTGTTGCTTTTACAATAGGAGCTAAATCCTTGTAATGAACATGGCAGATATGAGGAAATAAATGGTGTTCAATTTGGTAATTCAAACCACCAACGAACCAAGAGAAGAAAGTACTTTTGTTGGCGAAATTTGTAGTGGTTCTAAGTTGGTGAATTGCCCAGTTGTTTTCAACGCTTCCGTTTGCATCTGGAACAAAGAATTCGGTGTCTTCAATTACGTGAGCAGGTTGGAAAATCAATGCTAAGATAAGGCCGCAAATAAAATGCATTAAAAGAAAACCTACCAATATTTGATACCAAGGTAAGGCAATCAAAGTAAATGGTAAAACAATGAAAATGATTACATAGTAAGTTTTATGGAAGATGATTTGAGCCAAAGCAGATTTAAACGTAAGGCCCTGACCTGCTAGAAGATCTTTTCTATTGTATCGAATCAATTGCTCGAAATCTTTTGCAACCAACCAGTAAATGGTCATCAATCCATAAAGGAATGGAGCATAGAAAACTTGATATTTGAAAGCTTTTTTAGGTGGTTGAGTTGGAGAAAAACGCATGACTCCTTTGTCGATATCTTCATCATGTCCGTGAACATTCGTGTAAGAATGATGAAGAACATTATGTTGAATTTTCCAATTTGCGTGGAATCCACCAATTAGGTTGATCACCCAACCTACCATTTTGTTTGTTCTTGGGTTGGAAGAATATGCCCCATGATTAGCATCATGCATAACCGCTAATCCGATTCCTGACATACCCAATCCCATCAATACCCACATGGCAATTGTTGGCCAGAAAGTCGAGACGACACCAGTCAGCATCAATACAAATGGAGTGAGATATAAAGTGATCATGAAGGCCGTTTTAACCTTCATAGCTAGATTAGCATGTTTCGAAATATTGTTCTCCTTAAAGTGTTTATTTACTCGTCTACGTAATTCTTGAAAGAACTCTGGTTGGTCATCCTTGTTAAATTTAACAGTAGGTGCACTCATAGGTTTAGATGTTTATCTGTATTTAAATCCCCAATAAAAACGTAATCTACTGATTTTTCTCCTTTTTATTAGTGTAAAGGCTACCAGAAGTTTTATTCTTACATTAAAATGACTTCGACTTTTACTTCAGGTTTGAGGTTCTTTATCTTTAAGTGAAGTTGGTTAAGTTGTTGATATTTAGTGTTTTACATGTTTTATGAAAACTCTATTTCAATGTATTTCTTTAATTTGATAGAAGTTTACCACTTCAGATTGGTATTCTAAATCGTAGGGCAATATTATTCTGTAAAGGTTGGTGTTTTATAACTCTAAATGAATTGATATTAATTTATGTGCTTTGATCTTTGAATGATCGTTATTGAGAATATAACGACGGTATGGGAGTCATTGTTGCTGTTGTCATCAAGGAGATTTTGAGGAAGGTACATTAATGAAGTTAGGAAGTGTTATGACCATTTTCTATAATAAGGCTACAGCCATATCTTTTTTTAATTTAGATATTTCAAAAGCTTCAAATAATACTCGAGCAAGAACCCTCTTAATTGCTTGGGGATCGGAATTAACACTCATAGAATATTGTAGAATAAAGGAAGGGGCTTTCTGCAAATCCTCGAATCCAATACTTCGTAATATTTTTAAAGGAGACCAAAATAGCCATTTATCTTGATCGAATTCTGTAGGTTCTGGAGTTTCTATCAAGAAGAAGGAATCAGCAGAAAGAGTGCATTTGAAATAAAAATTATCAGATTGATCGAGGTAAAGTTTAAAACCATTGATTTCTTTTTCTAATACTTTTGAAATGGCTTCATCGATGATTTGATTGTCGCAATAAAAAGAAGGCTTTGAGGTTTTTAATTGCTCGATTTGCTTTTGGAAACTTTTGATTTGATTTTGAGAGTATTCTAGGAAACGAATAAGATATCTTTCTCGACGCTTCTCATCAGAAATTAATGGGAGTTCTTTGTCCATATTCTGACTCAAGTGAATCATATGTTCTTGAGTAGTTTCGATTCTTTGCTCTAAATGCTTAATTTCATTTCGATGAAGCGGATCAATTTTTCCGAGATTCTTTAGTTTTTGATTGATTAATTTAATTGCTGAAGCGTAATGACTGGCAGATATATAATCCCATTCTTTGATGCTCTGTTTTATGTTATCTTCGAGCGTTAGTTTTTCGTTTTCCCAATGATCTATTATTTGGTCTAGATTAGTTTTCAAAGCTATAGGTTTTAGTTTTCAATGTAGACTAAAGATAATTTTTTTGCGTTAGAATTGATATTCATTTTAAAAAGAAAAACCAAGAATTACATGATCATTAGGTTCCTTTTTTTAGCTTACTTTTTTATACCTGCAAATTCTTTTGCTCAAGCATTGGATAAAAGCTCAATAGCTCCTGAGATTTTAGATTTATGTAAAACAATCGGTGCATCCAAAAGTATAGTCAGTTTGGGAGAGTCTACGCATGGAACTAAAGAATTTACAAAGCTCAGAGCAGATATGGTGAAAGAGCTTGTGACGAATTATGGTTTTAGAATTTTGGTTTTGGAAGGAGATTATATTCCTTGTTTTAGAATAAATGAATATATTCTAAGTGGAAATGGCAATCCAGAAGCATTGCTTAAAGATGTCTTGCTCTGGCCTTGGATCAATCAAGGATTCTTGGATTTGATCAATTGGATGAAAGACTATAATATTGACCACCCTAAGGATCCGGTTTACTTTTATGGAATGGATTCGCAGTTTAGTAAATTGTATGCCACCAAAGATTCAGTTCAAACGAACTATCCCGATAAGAGTAAAGCAATCGTAGCTATTGTTGAAGGTAAAATTAAGCCCAAAAATAAGATTAAAGAACTTCGAAAACTTTCAGAACAGATTTTAAACGAATCTAAGGAAATAGATTTGAGGCTGCATTATTATATCATGTGTCAGATAAACAGAATTGCAAATTCTGAGTATAGGAATTTGAATGCTCGAGATAAAAGTATGTCTTTTCTGACAGAATTAATTGAGCGAAAATTTAATAAAAAAATGATGCTTTGGGCACACAATGGCCATCTCAAAAAAGCGCTTGGGTCTATTTATAATAACACCTCTGCAGGATATCATTTAGGGAAGAAATATGGAGATGACTATGTTGTAGTTGGTTTTGATTTTAAAGAAGGAGATTTTAATGCTGTTTCTTTCGATGAGGAAGATAAAAATACTCAAAAAGTTTTTACCTTAAAACCTATTGAAAAAACGCTTTCTTTGGATCTTGATTTTGAGAGCAAAGAATTGCTTGTTGTTGATTGTTCGACGATAAAACAAAAGTATTACCTAAACTCCATAGGTGCTATTTATGTCAAAAATCCGGAGAAAGGAGATGCCTTTTGTTCGAGAAATAAAAGGAATGAGGAATTTGATTTTTTAGTGATTACTAAGCGATCTACTCCAACTAAATTGTTGGTTGAATGGCCAGGGAATGAGTAAATAAGCTGAACACTAATCTTGAGAATCCCTAGATTTCTTTTTTAATACTGATTTTATTTTATTTAATTCCAACACTAGACCAAAATAGGGGTAGCCCCGTTCGAGAAAATTGAGATCTGTTGAACCATCAATATTAAATTCGAAAGCCATGCCTAAGACTGCTTTGGCAAAACCATAACAAAAATGTACTCTGATCTTTGATTCTATCATATTGAAATGGTCTCTTTTTTCGAGGGCCTGAGCATTTCTTAATAAATCATCACTAGCACTAGGCATGATAACCACTCCCTTTAAAAAATTCAAACGATTATATTTTAAATGAAAATTGAACCCAATTAATCGATTTTCGAATCCTAATCCAATTTGAGCAAACAGTTTTTGAAATATAAAACGAGATTCAAACCTACCAACTTCCGAGTCCATGTTTCCATAGGTATACCCAATTTTAACACTAGTATTAAGACTTATTTTTCTAGGTTTTACGGCTTCCGTTTCTTCTTCTCTATTACTGGGAGAAAAAATGAATTGATTATAATACCCCAGATTTGCAGAATAATTTTTCCCATTGAAAGCATGTGCGATTTGCCTTTTTTCGTATTCGATATTGGTACTGATGAATCCAGCTTCAATGCTTAGATGATTGAATGGGCTATAGCCTAGAAGTATTTTTCCACCTTGATTTGGGGAAGGGAATAAGCAAGCAAGTTTTAGGTCATTTTTATTGGTGAAGACTAAAGCATTTAAACCAGATTCATTGGTGTAATAATGCTGAGCTTGAGTAGTGTAGATTGAAAGGATGAACATTATGCAAAAGAATAGGCGTTCTAGTTTTGTTTTTTGCATGATGTGTAGCTTGTATATTTTTTAGCAAAAGTGTTCCCTTACCATTATAGGTAAATCCAATAATGGTAAGGGAATTAGAATCACTATTTTTTATAAAATCGCATAGCTGCTTCTGACTCTTTTGTTCGAACAAAAACGATGTACATTCCTGTTGAAAGATGTTGGACATTGATGCTAGTTTCATGTTCTAAAATATCATCTAATATTTTACGTCCTTGCATATCATAGATGACGATGTTTCCTTGATCTTTTTCAGAATAAATCCGTAATTCATCTGCTATAAAATTTGAAGGAATACTGATCCAATCAGCTGATTGAACATCACCTACAGGCGTCGTTGCATTGTAACAGTTTGGATCACCTTCCGGGTAAGAAGCA
>CAKZTD010000434.1 GCA_937921595.1 uncultured Saprospiraceae bacterium | reverse complement strand
TGGCCAAAGAATTACCAAAAACAGGGGGAATGTTTTTCGATATATCATTAGCTCAATGGTCTTTACATCAGGCTTTAGGAATTAGAGGAGACAAACCCACTTTGGATCATCTTGATTTTGCAGCGAAAGCAAGAAACGATTTTGATGTCAATGGAATTGAGTATGTCAATCAGTTTTTTAAAGATAAAGCGAAAGATATGGATTACCTGAAGCAGATGAATCAACGAGCTGCAGATAATGGAGTGAAGCAGTTATTGATTATGATTGATCGAGAAGGTGGCTTGGCAGAGATCGATGATAAGGTGAGAAAAGAAGCAATTGAAAATCATTATAAATGGGTAGATGCTGCTAAATTTTTAGGTTGCCATTCTATTCGGGTGAATGCTTTTAGTCAAAGTAAAAATGCGGAAGAAGCTGCTAAAGCTGCCGTGGATGGTTTAGGTCGATTAGCAGAATATGGCAAGCAAGCGAACATCAATGTGATTGTTGAAAACCATGGAGGATTTTCTTCTAATGGTGCTTGGTTAAAAGGAGTGATGGATCAAATCGGAATGGACAATTGTGGGACTTTACCTGATTTTGGAAATTTCTGTATCGAACGTGATGGAGGTCAACCTTGGGAAGGAAAATGTATTGATGAGTATGATCGTTACCTCGGAGTTACCGAGTTGATGGTTCATGCAAAAGCAGTAAGTGCAAAAACGCATGACTTCAATGAAGCAGGAGAGGAGACACATACGGATTATATGAAGATGATGAAAATAGTGAAAGATGCAGGGTATAAAGGATTCGTCGGGATAGAGTATGAAGGGAGTACAATGACTGAAGATGAAGGGATTAAAGCTACGATTGCTTTATTGAAAAAAGTAGGAAAGGCTTTGTCTTAATTAGCGTTCATTTTTTGATTTTATAAATATTTACAAAGAAAAAAAGCAGGGCATAATTATTTTTTGTATATTTGTAGTTCGCTTTAAAAAGTTTGTAAATATGCAATTTAAGATGTCAAATCTTAAGTATAGACCTGTGTCTATACGTATAATAAAAAGTGCCATTGACTCAGTTATGAGCGATGGCACTTTTTTTATTGCCTATTCCAAATTTAAAAAACCAAATTGAACAAATCTAAATTTTTTAAATTCTAATTTGTAACTAACATGACTTCTCTACCACCAAAAACACCCCATTCTAGATTTGAAAACATACATACTAATATTTTTCAAGACGCAAGTGATGCTTCGAAAGCAGTAGCTCATGAGATCGCTGACTTGATCAAGCAAAAAGCAGCTGATGGTAAAATGTGTGTCTTAGGTTTAGCAACTGGATCAACACCAACTTCCGTTTACGGCGAATTGGTCCGTATGCATAAAGAAGAAGGTTTAAGTTTTCAGAATGTAGCGACCTTTAATCTGGATGAATATTACCCAGTTCAACCCGATGCATTACAGAGCTATGTTCGGTTTATGAACGAGTATCTTTTTGATCATATTGACATCAAAAAAGAAAATATAAATATACCTGATGGTACTTTAGAGAAAAGTGATGTTGCAGAATTTTGTAAAGAATACGAAGCAAAGATTCAGAAATTTGGAGGACTAGATATTCAAATTTTAGGGATTGGGCGTACCGGACATATTGGTTTTAATGAACCTGGTTCGGGACTGAATTCTAAAACAAGATTAATAACCCTCGATCACATCACTATCGTAGATGCTGCCAGTGATTTCTTTGGGGAAGAGAATGTTCCAAAGAAAGCAATCACGATGGGAGTCGGTACCATCCTCAATGCCAAACGAATTATCCTAATGGCTTGGGGAGAAGGAAAAGCGCCAATAATCAAAGAGGCAGTAGAAGGGCCAATCAGTGATGTGGTGCCAGCGACTTATCTCCAAGAGCATCCAAATGTTAGTGTTATTCTCGATAGTGCATCGAGTGCAGAATTAACGAGAGTCAAAACACCTTGGTTAGTAGGAAGCGTAGATTGGAATGAAAATTTGATTAAGAGAGCAGTAATTTGGTTGAGTTTAAAATTAGGAAAACCAATCTTAAAATTAACCAATCGAGATTATAGTGATACAGGAATGGGAGATATCGTAACGGAGTATGATTCAGCTTATAATATCAATATTAAAATTTTTAACGAGCTAAAACATACGATTACCGGATGGCCGGGTGGAAAACCAAATTCTGATGATACCCATCGTCCAGTGAGTAGCGCTCCCGCTAAAAAACGTGTAGTACTTTTTAGTCCGCATCCAGATGATGATGTGATCTCGATGGGGGGAACATTTATCCGTTTGCACGATCATGGACATGATGTACATGTGGCTTATCAAACGAGTGGGAACATCGCTGTTTTTGATGATGATGTAATTCGCTTTGCTGATTTTTTAAACGAGTTCCACGAGATGTTTGGAATGAATGTCGAATCATCTAGAGAAATGTACAATAAAGTCAGATCCGATATTGCGAATAAAAAACCAGGAACGGTTGATTCTCCGGAAGTTCAAAAAATCAAAGGCTTGATCAGAAGGGGAGAAGCGAAAGCTGGTTGTCGTTACGTAGGAATACCAGAAGCTAATATGCATTTTCTCGATATGCCATTTTACGAAACTGGACTTGTAAAAAAGAATCCAATCAGTGAAGCTGATGTCAAAATTATTGTTGACCTTTTGGAAGAAGTGGAGCCACATCAAATTTATGCTGCAGGAGATCTTTCCGATCCTCATGGTACACACCGTGTTTGTTTGCAAGCGATTTTTGAAGCGATTGATCTTTTAAAACATAAGAAATGGATGCAAAAAAGCAATGTCTGGCTTTATCGTGGAGCTTGGCAAGAATGGAATATTGAGGATGTTGATATGGCTGTTCCAATTAGTCCAGAAGAATTACTTCGTAAGCGTCGAGCGATTTTTAAACACCAATCTCAAAAGGATCGACCTTTGTTTCCAGGTCATGATGCTCGTGAATTTTGGCAACGATCAGAAGCTCGAAATCGTAACACAGCGAAAAGGTATGATCAATTAGGCTTACCGGAGTATGAAGCGGTGGAAGCCTTTAAGCGATATTATTTTTAGAAAAAAGTGAATAGGTATAGATTTCGATGAAGTCGAAATCTATACCTATTCGCGTAGCGAATCTAAGAACTACCCATCTGGGTGTAGCCCACCATTCTAATTTTCTTCACTTTTGTGGTATACTTTTTAACCAAAAAACTTATTACCATGAAAACGACACTTAAATTATTATTGTCTGCTCTTTTTATTGCGACCATAAGCTTTAATTCTTTTGCTCAAGATGCTTTCGTACAATTAACGGCATCGCAAATTGACTCAAATAACAAGACCGAGATGGTGGAAAATGAAAAGCCAGCACTTAGTCCTAAGCAAATTTATTTGAATCATACAGAGATGGCTACCAATCAATTTAGTAAGCACCTAGCACTCCATATTACTTATCCAGATAATCTTAAAAAGCAATGTGTTGAAGGAGATGTGATTGTTGAAGTTTTGCTTAATAAGCAAGGAGAAATTAAGAATGCTACGATTTATAAGAGCTTGCATACTTCATTTGATCAATTGGTATTAACCAAGATTCAGGCAATGGAAAAGATTAATTTAAATAGTTATGAATACAAAGGTGCTCGACGATTAAGAATTCCTGTAAACTTTAGTTTGAGGTAAAGAGCAAAGAAAAAATACCCATTTGTCATTCTACCAATTATTGTTCGATTGGTAGAATGGCTTTTTTAAATTTATGTAGATGTCGAAAATTATGTATGATTTAGTCCAATAATTTATCTACTAAAACATTGAGAATGATGAACACCGAAAAAACACACAAGGCCAAATTGGTTCACATGTATCCGCAGTCTATCGATCCTTTTAAAATTTTGAAAAATTTACTATTAGATTTGGAAGATATTGAAAGGAAAATTACTGACCAGTTTAAGCAAGAGGTTAATGCCTGAAATTTTTCTTTTGTAAAGTATTAAATTACTATCTTACAACAGATCCATTTATATTCTTCGCTTTAAATTTAGCTACTAATTATGTATGAGACTGGACGAAAAAATAGCCAACCTTTCTTTTTTATTTTATTGTTTCTCCTTGTTTCTTTTAGTGGTAAAACTCAAAAGTTGAATGATCTTCTTATTCAATTACATACTACTGAAAACGATTCCATAAAAAAATATATTTATGCTGATATCTCTTACTGTTACAGCAGGATAAATCTTGACACCTGCAAAATGTATGCAGATTCAGTTGGTATGATTGCTCAAAAATTAAACGATGAAGAATTTATAAAAAGGGTTGATTATTACTATGCCATTTGTGAACAGAAGGCTGGTAATTTTGATGTTGGATTGGAGTATATGGAAGACATTTTAAATTATTATGAAGAAAAAAAAGATACCACTCAAATTGCTTCAATGCTTTATCAAACCATGAGTTGTTATTTTTTTAAAAGAGATCGGATTAATTTTTTTTTAGTAGCGAATCGAATTATTGACATTGAAAAAAAACTTGGCGAGAATAAGAAAATAGCTGGAGTTAATAATCTCAAAGCATCGTTTTATAAAAATCTAGAATCCTATGATAAAGCGAAAGACTTAGCTTTTGAAGCGCTCAGAGTATTTGAAATTCATAAAGATAGTTCGGGGATGGCGGCAGCGTGTAATACGCTTGGAGAAATTCATGCTTTGTCAGGAGATAATAAAAACGCAATTCCTTTTTTTGAGCGTCAACACGCCATCAATGTTGCACAAAATAACGTTTGGGGATTAGGATATAGTCATGAAAGTTTAGGTACTATGTTTTTAAAGAATGGTGATCTGAAAAAAGCAGAATATCATCTTGAAAAATCACTAGCTATTCGACAAAAAATTAAAGGAAAGATAGAATTAGCTGGCGTATTTGTTGAACTGGCAAAATTAAAAGTTCAACAAAAGCAATTTGAAGTAGCGATCGATTATGCGACCCAAAGTTATCATATTTGTAAATTGACGAGAAACAGAAAACAACAGAAAATTGCGACACAACTCCTTTCTGAAATCTATGAAGAAAGAGGAGATTATAAAAACTCACTTAGTTTTTATAAAAAATATGAAGCAGAAAAAGACTCGATGTTGAATGAAAAAATAAGCCAACAAATTTTCGATATTGAAACAGCATATGAGACTAAAGAGAAAGAAGAAGAGATCACTCGTCTCAATCACTCTGCTGAAATCAGTGAACTTAAAATCGGTCAACAAAAAAATATGTTGATCGGATTAGTAATTGTATTAAGCTTGCTTGGGTTTCTGTTTTACAGAATTTTTAATCAAAAGAAAAAAATTGAATCTCAGAATTTGATCATCTCCAAAGCACTCAGTGAAAAAGATATCCTCCTTCGAGAAATTCACCATCGAGTCAAAAATAATCTGCAACTAGTTTCTAGTTTACTTGGTTTGCAAAGCCATCACATAACAGATCCAAATGCTTTGGAAGCACTCAATTCTGGAAAGTCAAGAGTGAAATCAATGGCACTCATTCACCAGAATTTATACAATAAGGAAAATTTGACTGGCGTGAGTGTCCGAGAGTATCTAGAAAAATTAAGCAAGGAGTTAATCACCTCTTTTAAAGTGGACACGAATCGGATCGAATTGCTAACAGATATCCCTAATATATTATTGGATGTTGATACTTTGATCCCGATGGGACTCATCATCAATGAGCTATTAACCAATGCTTTAAAATATGCTTTTCCCAATAATGGAGAAGGTCAAATAAATATTCGTTTATTTGAAGAAGCTGGACAATTAAGATTGGAGTTTTCTGATAATGGTATAGGAATAGATATTGATAAAAGGTCCAGCGAATCATTTGGCTACAAACTCATCGATACTTTATTAGAACAACTGGAAGGGGAGATGGAAATTAAAAGTGATTCGGGAACGAAGTTACTTTTTGCTTTTAACGATTATAAAATTGCAGCTTGATTTCTGAAAAAATCGAATAATGCTTCTGTGTAATTGAGAAGAGAAAAATATCTTTTTATAAATAGATCTTTTTTTGCTATTTTAATTTCTGGTGAACTACTTAACTCAAAGTATAAAATTTAAAAATGCTCTTTAGAATGATTGCTCATAATCTATGAAAAACGCGACAACTCTCATTTTATTTTTATCAATCTCCATTTCTATATGGGCAGATAATAAGATCGACTCTTTAGAGTCTTTGCTTCAAAAAGACGCTTCCATAGAGCAGCAATTAGATCTTCATTTTCAACTGATCGAAGCTTTAAAAATAAAAGGTGAAAAAGCGGATAGTCTCATTAGTCAGACCATTAGCATGGCGAAAGCAAATAATCTAATTTACGAAGAAGCCTCCGCTAGGTATTATCGTGCTAGAGCTGCAAATAAAAAACGAAATTTTGATGATGATGTTTTGAAAGATTATTTATTTGCAGATAGTGTAGCCCATTCAGATGACGAATATATTGAATTTGCAGTAAAAGTAGGAAGGCAAACTGCCCTCCATTATTTCTATAAGCGAGATTTTAAAAAGGCGATTGAAAAAATGGAGTCGACATTGAATTTTGCAAAGCAAAATCAACTCAGCAAGAATTATTCTTCATTGACAATCAACCTAGGTATGTTCCAAGGACTTGATTTTCAATATTTCAAAGCTATGGATAATTTTAGCCAAGCTTTGGAATATCCGAATACTCGTAAAGCAAATGTTTATTGGAATCTCGCAGACCTGAATAGTCGGTTGGATGATTGGGACGCAGTGATTCACTTTGCTGATTTATCCATTGAAATTGCTAAAAAGGAAAATCAAAATACGACGGAATATATGTCAGCGATTTTAAAAAGTAACGCCTATTTTGAATTAGGAAAATACGAGGAGGCTGAAGCTCTTTTACTAAAATATATTCCTGAACTCAAAAGAACTCAAGGTGAAGGAAGACTCTATGCCCCTTATGCGATTTTGATTGAAGTTTACCTTGCAAGTGATCAGTTAGAAAAGGCGAAAGCTTTGGAAAGTGCAATACCTTCAATGCCATATCAAACAGCTTATGCTCCAATGGCTACCGCTTTTGGGAAAGTATATTTGGAACAAAAAAACTATGGGGAAGCCATTTCTTTTTGTGAAACTTCAAAAAGCTTATCCCTTAAAAATATGCCAGGTTCTGCTCCTTGGGTTGCAGATGCTTGTGATTGTTTGAATAAAGCTTATGTCGCTCAAAAACAATTTGACAAAGCGCATGAAAATTTAAGTGAATACCAAAAGGCAAAAGATATTTTAGATGAACGAGAAGGTGTAATGAATCTTAGTCGCGCTTTAAACAAACAGGAGTTAGTTCAGCAAGAAACTGTTTTGAAATTGGAACAGGAGAAAAAAGAAACCGCTTATCAGGCAACGCTCTCAAGATATAAATGGATTGGGGGATTTTCCGCAGTGATTATTATTGCAGCTTTTTGGCTTGCTAATTTATTTAGAAAACGCAACCAAAAGATTGGCCTTCAAAATCAGGTCATTTCTAAAGCACTCAGTGAGAAAGATACGCTTCTTCGAGAAATTCATCATCGAGTTAAAAATAACCTCCAATTGGTTTCTAGTCTATTGGGATTACAAAGTCAACACATTCAGGACCCAGGGGCTTTGAATGCGCTGAATTCCGGAAAAGCAAGAGTGAAATCTATGGCACTTATTCATCAGGATTTATACAATAAAGAAAATCTTACAGGAGTTAGTGTCAAAGAATATATACAAAAGTTAAGTGCCGAATTGATTTCCACTTATCGGATCGATACAAAAAAAATTGAATTAGATCTTGATGTTCCAGATTTTCTTCTAGATGTGGATACCTTGATACCGCTTGGTTTAATTCTCAACGAACTTTTGACCAATTCTTTAAAGTATGCATTCCCTGATAATCGATCAGGGAAGATAAAAATAAAAGTATACGAGGATGCAAAGGGATTGAGATTGGATTTCTTAGATGATGGAATAGGAATGGATACGACGAAGAGAAAGGAGTCTTCTTTTGGTTACAGGCTCATCGATACTTTACTAGAGCAACTGGAAGGGGAGATGGAAGTTAAAAACGATTCAGGTACTCAATTATTTTTTACATTCACAGATTATAAAATAGCAGCCTAATGTCCGCAAAGATTTTTATAGTAGAAGACGAAGCGATTATTGCCGCGGAAATTCAATCCATTTTAGAAAAACTTGGATACGAGATTGTTGCTAAAACAAGAAACGGAGATAAAGCACTAGATTTATTAGCGTCTAAAACGATTGATTTAGCCTTGCTTGATATCACCATCAAAGGTAGTCTTAACGGTATCGATCTTGCAAAAATAATTCGGGAGAAATATAAATTTCCTTATGTTTTTCTGACTTCACATTCTGATATCGCTACGCTTAATAAAGTCAAAGAAACGCTGCCTTATGGTTATATCGTAAAACCATTTACAGAGAGTGATTTACGTTCGGCTATTGAGATTGCTTTGTTTAAATTTGAATCTGAAAATCAAGACGCTTTTCCATCGAAAGAAAAATTGGAAACCAAACTCAAAATCGAACTCACCCAAAGAGAATACGAATTATACCTTCATCTCTTCGAAGGTAAGACATATAAAGAAATGGCAGCTACTTGTTTTATCAGTGTCAATACCGTAAAGTTTTATTTAAAAAGCCTTTTCGAAAAACTCCAGGTAAACTCTCGTCACCAAGCAGCTAATTTGATCGTGTCAATGAAGTAATATATTCTCTTTTTTTATTCTCAAACGCTTTCTGAATGTTATTTCGCTATTTTATTAGACGAAATTAAACAGGTTTAAATTTCAAATCTTTAAAAGTAATTTAGAATAGATTCCTTTATCAGTTGTAATTTTAATTACATACGGTGCACTCGGTAAATCTTCTAAGTTATAACGCTCATTTTCGTTATAATCGAAACCCCTCTTTAATTTTCCATCAAAGCCAAACAATTCAATCCCTATAATAGACCTAGCATTTTCATGTTTGATTTTAAATGTTCTATAGACTGGATTTGGAAAAATTTCAAAATCACTTTCCGATGAAATATCATTGATACTCGTAAATTGGCACACTTCGAATAGATTTAATGTGTCACTGAAAAGGGTGTCAATTGGGTTTTCAATATCATCAAAATGTGAAATTGTTATAATTTTAAGATCACAATTATTTAGATCAGATTTAGCAATCGATATTGTATCGTAGGAAGTACAAAAGAGTGTAGGCCAAATTCCATTGATGTCATAATATAATTCCAACACAGTAGTATCTTCAACTTCAGTCAGACTGGAAAATTGGAGCTTTGGGCAAGTATCTCCTGATCCTAAACTAAAATCGGCTGTTTGATAAACATAAATTGAATCTAAGTTATCGTCCAATACTTGTTGGCTCGAGGAGATTTGACTGAATGCATTTGACATTGGGAATATAAGTAAACAATATAATACTAAATTTTTCATAAACTCTTTTTATTAGATTAACCAAAGTTCTAAAGAATAGTTGGGTAATAATATTATTCTTTAATAAAGGTAAGCTCTCAAACGATATAAGAGGTAGCGTTATGTAGCAAAAAACATATTTTAAAATAATAAATTGCCATTTGTAAGATTTTAGATAAAACTTGTTACATTTTTTTTTCTAAAGGTATATACTATTGAAAGGCGTCATAAGCCATTCTTTTATAAAATATCTAATTAAAAAATCAGTAACGATGAATCTTAATAAGCTTTACACATTAGGACTTTTTTTAAGTACATTATTTATTTTTTCTTGCGGCCAGGAAACAGTGGTTACCGTAGATAATCCAACGAATAAACCAATCCATGTAATTTTTGAAAATGGCTATGAGTTGAATCTTGAACCTTATAAAAGTAAAAGATTGACTTTCGATAATTTGAAAAGTTCGGTTAAATTTAATGGAGGAGAAGCGGAGACTTTTGAATTAGAAAAAGGAAAAGAATATATTCTGAATCCTTCAAAAGAGACCTATTATTTAGAAGCATTTGAATATGGAACTTCAATGAATGTAAGTTTATCAGGTCAGGATAAGTCGAAAAAAGGAATACCATTGAATTTCGCAAGTGAAGGAGAGCAAATGGTTATGGGGTATTTCAAAGAAATGAATGACCTTTTGATCGAAAAGAAATGGGATTGGGGATTGACCAAAACAGTACCGAAGCAAATTGAAGTGCGTAATTACGGTTCTACTATTCGTACAAAAGTCTTTAGAAAAAGTATGTTTTTGAGTTTTCACAAACGACAGGGAATGTAAAGTGACGAAGTAGTTAAGAGATCAAGTAATCAAGAGATCAATCTCATGAGTCTTGACTATTTGACCTCTTAATATCTTGACCACTTTTTAAAAAAAAATGTAACTTGCAGGCCTAAACTATTAAACTCAATATGCCCGCATCCTGCTTTACTTCTTTTCAAAAGCCGACAGATGCTTATCCCTTGCCTGAGAAATTCACCTTTCCTTTCTATTACGATCCACATCCACTTTGTATTCTGGCAGCAGAACAATTACAGCATCATCTCGAAACTCAAACAGATTGGGTTCATAATTTTGGTATAAATCCAAATCACAAAGGACTCGTCATCGGGAAGATGTTTGGCGTCCTTGTCGTTCAAAATGAGCAAGGAGAAATCGGTTACTTATCCGCTTTCTCAGGGAAGTTAGCCGATGAAAACCACCATCCAGGATTTGTGCCTCCAGTATTTGATATGCTGACCAAGGATAGTTTTTTTCAACAAGGGGCGAAAGTGCTCAACGAATTGAATGCTCAAATTGCTAATCTCGAAAAAGCTCAGGAATTCTTGATGGCTAAAGCTTTTTTAGAAGAAGAAACAAATTTAAAAATCAAAGAACTTGAGAATCAAAAGCAAAAAATAAAAGCAGGAAAGAAAGCTCGGAAATTACAAAGACTAGAAGCAAGCGAAAAGCTATCTCCCGAAGATTTTAAAACCTTAGAAAAATCACTAGCTTTAGAAAGTCAAAAAACTAAACTAGAACTCAAGTATCTCACTCTGTCTTGGAACGAACGACTAGAAGCTGCCCAAAAAAAGTTAGCGGTTTATCAGGATGAAATTATCTTTTTGCAAAAAGAAAGAAAAAATAAATCCAATGCTTTACAGCAAAAACTATTTGACCATTATCAATTTCTAAATCAATTAGGTCATAGAAAAAACCTCAATGACATTTTTCAAGAAGTCGCTCCACCTGCCGGATCAGGAGAATGTGCAGCACCGAAATTATTACAATATGCTTTTCTAAATAAAATGAAACCCATCGCCATGGCGGAGTTTTATTGGGGACAAGCACCTAATACTGAGATTCGAAAGCACGGACATTATTATCCAGCCTGTAATGGGAAGTGTAAACCGATTTTAGCACATATGCTAGAAGGAATGGAGGTTGATGAAAATCCATTATTACTGAATCCCGCGATTGGAAAACAAATCGAAGTCATCTACGAAGATGATCATTTAGCTGTGGTCAATAAACCCGCTGAGTTTCTTTCTGTTCCGGGTAAAACCATTCAAGATTCTGTTGCATTCCGAATGAAAAAAAAATACCCCAAGGCGACTGGCCCACTAATTGTCCATCGTTTAGATATGTCTACTTCTGGTCTGATGCTCATTGCCAAATCCATGGAAGTTCATAAGTTTCTTCAACATCAATTCATCAAACGAACTATTAAAAAAAGATACATCGCTGTACTCAATGGAAACTTGTCAGAACAAGAAGGGATCATAGATTTACCTTTACGAGTTGATCTTGATGATCGTCCTAGACAGTTGGTTTGCTATGAACATGGAAAACAGGCTCAGACCAAATGGAAAGTCATCAAGGTTTCTGAAAATAAAACCCGAGTTCATTTCTTTCCAATCACTGGCCGTACCCATCAATTACGAGTCCATGCATCTCATTCCAAAGGATTAAATTGCCCGATCATAGGTGATGATCTTTATGGTCAAAAAGTGGATCGCTTACATCTTCACGCAGAATTTATCGAGTTCCTACATCCAGAAACGAGAGAGCGAATGAGTATTCAGGTTGATCCAGATTTTTGATAAAGTAGAGGTGAAAGATTTTATAGCAAATTTTAATACCGACATAAAACACCTAAGAAGACAAAGAAAAATAGGGGGCCACATCTCGAAGACTAAAGTGTCCTAATGTGACTAATGTGGTTCAAAAAATAATTTACCACATAAGTCACATAAGATCACGAAGCCAAAGAGCTATCCACCTATGAAAGACCATTTCTCTACTAGGTCTATGTGGTTCAAAAAACAATACCCACATAAGTCACGTAAGAACCCCAAGCCAAAATGCGATCTATCTATCAAAGATTATGTCTTTACTATATCTATGTGGTTCAAAAAAGAAATTCCCCAATCTTACCCATTTCAAATCCACGATCCTTATATTAGTGTCGACAATACACTAAAACCCTTTCAATTCACATACTTATGAAAAAATTCTTCAAAGGATTCCTCATCTTTTTAGGCGTTTTAATCGCAGGAGCATTCATCGCTTACAAAATGTTTATCGAACAAAAACGAGAAATCAATGTCCTCGTTTTTTCAAAAACAGAAGGATTTCGACATGAATCAATCGAAGACGGAATTGAGGCAATTAAAAAATTGGGAACCGCCCATGACTTTACAGTAGCGGCAACAGAGGATGCAACATTTTTTAAAGAAAAAGAATTAAAAAAGTATAATGTCGTCGTATTCTTGAGTACGACTGGGGATGTATTGAATGATGCGCAGCAGTTAGAATTCAATCGTTTTATTCAAGCGGGTGGAGGCTTTGTTGGAATTCATGCAGCTGCAGATACCGAATATGATTGGCCATGGTATGGAAAACTATGTGGAGCTTATTTTAATGGCCATCCTAATGATCCAAATGTTCGAGAAGCGGTGGTTCGAAAAGTGGATGACACTCATGCTTCCTGTACGCACTTACCTGCAGATTGGAATCTCAATGATGAATGGTATAATTATAAAGACATCAATCCTTCGATCAATATTTTATTGAACCTTGATGAAACGACTTACGAAGGTGGAACGAATGGTGAAAGTCATCCTATGGCTTGGTACCATGAATTTGATGGCGGCCGATCTTTTTATACCGGAATTGGACATACCAAAGAATCATTCTCTGATGAGAATTTTACAAAATTAATATGGGGAGGAATTGATTATGCAGCAGGACCAGGGCAACCTGTGAACTACAGTATTTCGACAGTAGCACCTGAAGAAAACCGTTTTGTAAAAGAAGTATTGGATGAAGGTTTGAATGAACCAATGGAATTGGAATATCTACCTGGAGGTTCTTTGCTTTTTATAGAAAGAGGAGGAGCAATCAAAGAATTTCAACCTAAGATAGGAGAAACCAGAGTCGTGGCAACAATGAATGTTCATAGAGAACATGAAGATGGATTGTTAGGCCTTGCAATCGACCCGAATTTTGCTTCCAATAATTGGATCTACCTTTTTTACTCACCAGTAGGAGACGAAGAAAAGCAACATGTTTCTCGGTTTGATTTCAAAGGAGGAGAAATTGATTTTAAATCGGAGAAAGTGATTTTAGAAATTCCAACGCAACGATCAGAGTGTTGTCATTCGGCAGGCTCTTTAGAGTTTGATAAAAATGGAAACCTCTTTATTTCTGTTGGGGACAATACCAATCCACATATGTCCGATGGTTATTCTCCAAGTGATGAGCAAGAAGGCCGCTCCGCTTGGGATGCTCAAAAATCTTCTGCCAATACGAATGACTTAAGAGGGAAAGTGTTGAGGATTACTCCACAAGCAGATGGAACTTATTCTATTCCTGAGGGGAATTTATTTCCAAAAGATGGTTCTGTCGGTAGACCAGAAGTATACGTAATGGGATGTCGAAATCCTTATCGAATTGCTATAGATGACAAGACTGGATATTTATATTGGGGAGATGTTGGACCAGATGCTGGAGAAGATAGTTTGAGTCGTGGACCAAAAGGTTATGATGAAGTAAATCAAGCACGAGGACCAGGATTTTATGGCTGGCCTTATTTCGTTGGAGACAATTATGCTTACCATAAATACGATTTTGCAAAACAAGTTTCCGGAGATAAATTTGATGTAAGCAAACCTTTAAATCAATCACCAAATAATACCGGAGCTAAAGAATTACCTGCAGCTAATGGTGCATTTATCTGGTACCCTTACGGACCTTCCACAGACTTTCCGCAAGTAGGAGATGGTGGCCGAAATGCGATGGCCGGAGGTGTTTATTACCATAAAGATTATTCAAATAAAGAAAAAAAGTTTCCAGAATATTATGATGGAAAATTATTCACCTACGATTGGATGAGAGGGTGGATCATGGCCGTGACTATGGAAGAAAATGGAGACTTTAAAAGAATGGAACGCTTTCTGCCAAGCCAGAAATTTTCTAATCCAACGGATATGATTTTTAGCCCAGACGGAGATATTTATTTAATTGAATATGGAACTGTTTGGTTCTCTGAAAATCCAGATGCCCGTTTAGTTCACCTACGTTATGTCTCTGGAAATCGCCAACCAGTAGCCAAAGCAAGCTCTGATCATTTTGTTGGAAAAGCACCATTGGCGGTTCAGTTTAATGGTTCAGAATCAGTAGATTTCGATGGAGATGATTTAAAATATGAATGGGATTTTGGTGGCGCTGGAAAATCAGATGTAGCGAGCCCAAATTTTACTTTCAAGGACGCAGGAGAATACAAAGTCAAATTAAAAGTAACAGACTCAGAAGGGAATTCACATGAATCAGATTTAGAAATTATAGTAGGAAATGAAGTACCTAAGGTCGCTTGGAACATCGCTGGAAATAAATCTTTTTACTTTGATGGTCAGACCATTAATTATACGGTTGATGTTTCAGATGAAGAAGATGGAAGTCTTGGAAATGGTATCAATGCGAATGCCGTAAATATTTCTATTGATTATTTGGAAAGAGGAAGTGACGCCAATGTACCAGCAATTGGTCACAAAGCATTGCGAGAAGCTTCGGCATATGCATTGGGGAAAAACCTTATGGCCGGTTCGGATTGTTCCACTTGTCATCAGATGAGTATCAAATCAGTTGGCCCTTCTTATAAAGAAATTTCTGAAAAATACAAGAGCGATCCAGGAGCGATTGAATACCTAGCAGGAAAGATCATCAAAGGTGGTGGTGGTGTCTGGGGTGAAACGGTGATGGCTGCGCATCCGCAATTGAGTACCAGCGAAGCAGAACAAATGACCAAGTATATCCTTTCTCTTTCGGGTGAAGCAAAACTTGGAAATAGTTTGGCGACCAAAGGAAGTTATACCCTAAATAAACATAAGCCTCAACACATGGATGGGCGTTATATTTTTACGGCATCTTATACCGACAAAGGTGGCGAAGGCATTGGCCCATTGACGGCACGGGAGGTGATGGAGCTTCGTAGTCCGAACATCGAAGCGGTGAATTTTGATGAGATAGTAAAAGCGATGAAGTTTAAAGTAGAACCGGGAATGGCACCGGGTGTTGAAGAAGAAATGAATATTGTGATCGGTAATGGAGATGGATATGTTGTTTATAAAAATCTTGACTTGACAGGAGTGACTAATTTGAGTGTCAATGCCATGCAAGCGGCTTCTTTCTTTGGTGGTGGTACGATTAATATTCATATTGATGGAACTGATGGTGAGCAAATTGGTTCGATGGAAGTCGTCCAAGGGATGACAGATTTTGGAGCTAAGGAATTTACAACTAAGCTCAAGACGACAGAAGGAAGGCATGATATTTATATGGTTTTTGATGCTGCAGATAAGGAGGCCAATAAGCCAGTTTGTGCTTTGTTGAGTTTGGCTTTTGGAATCACTCCGGAGTCGTGATAAGGGATAGATTGACTATGTCGATAGTAAAGAGAGGTGAGTTTTTTTATTTAAACATTTAAGAATATTAGTATGATATTGTCTGAGTTGAGATTAAGAAATTATCCAGAAGAAGATAAAGACAAATATCCTTGGAATTTACCATTGATCAAAAACTTTGAGGAACTACTCTTTGAGAAAAGTATTAGCTTTTTCGTGGGAGAAAATGGTAGTGGGAAATCAACGATCCTAGAAGCGATTGCAGCTTATAGTGGCGTGCCGATTGCGGGGAGTTTTCGATTAGAAGATGATGAGTCTTTGGAAGGAGCGAATAGCTTGGCGAATTATCTGAGTATCCGTTATAAAGAAAAAACTCACCATGGTTTTTTTGTGAGAGCCGAAGATTTTATTGGTTTTGCGAGAAGCATAAAAAATGAAATCAAAGCATTGGATAAAGAGATAGAAGAGGTAAAAGAAACTTTTACCGGAGGAGATATTAATCTGACATTAGGAACAATAGAAGGGGAGAAGAATAGCTTGATTAAACGTTATTCTAAAAACATGGAAGAGATGTCTCATGGTGAAGGTTTTTTAAAGTTTTTCACTTCTCGGATTACCGCAAAAGGAATTTATCTGATCGATGAACCTGAAGCAGCACTATCACCAACTCGCCAATTGAGTCTCTTGTCATTGATTATGGAAAAGGTGAAAGAAACGGGGTCGCATTTTATTATTGCAACACATTCTCCGATTTTTATGTCGGTACCTGATTCGGAGGTATTTTATTTTGAAGAAGGTCAGGTCTCGAAAGTGGATTATAAAGAGACGGAACATTATAAATTGACCAAGGCTATTTTAATGGATCCGGGAATCGTGATGAGGGAATTGTAAAATTTAATTACTAATCCGAATCAGGGTTTGAAAAACTGATTTCAGAACAAGGAGCAACGATTTTAGAAGTAGCCAAACGCAAAGATCAACATCAAAAATCGTTATTCGTTATTCCTTGCTCGTAAATCAAAATATCTAGAACCTGTCCAAACTTTGTTTTCGATGGCGAAAAAACTCAATTTAAGGTTCTGAAGAAGTGTTTTTGCCTTTTCATAGCCTTAGCTATGGGAATACAAAAATGCGAAATCAGGTTCTTAAAGTGTGATTTTGCAGCCCG
>CAKZTD010000433.1 GCA_937921595.1 uncultured Saprospiraceae bacterium | reverse complement strand
TATCGTTTCGCATCCATTCGGTGCCGTAACTGTCAATTCATAATTCCCAGCTTCGGTCACTTCTGGATTATTTATATTCGAAACGAAACCACTTGGTCCTGTCCAGAAAAATTCGGAATCGTTTATACTTGAAAAACTTTGCAAGGTAATGGTGTCCGGGGCACAGCCTATTGTATCTAAAACATAGGTTATGAATGGTACTTCTTCATCAGTTAGAATTTCAATAATTTCCGTTGAACTACAACCATTAGGTCCAGTAACTTCTAAGGCATAAAACCCAGGTTCTGTAATAAAAGGATTTTGATCAAAAGAACTATACAGCCCAGCATTAAACCATTCGAATTCAGGGTTAGAAACATTGGTTTGACTAAACAACTGAATCGTATCCGGTGCACAGCCCAAAGTATCTAAATCGATTTGTATTAAGGGCTCAGTAATATCCTGATAAACAGTAATCATGGTATCACTTACACAACCATTTAAATCCTCAACAGTCAATGTATAATCTCCTGGCATATTCGCCATAGGGTTTTGAATATTAAAATTAAAACCTCCAGGACCTGTCCATAAATAGCTAACCGTAGCAGGAGAAGCCAATGCAGAAAGTTGAACACTTAAAGTATCACAATCCAAAGTATCCGCTACTGTTGCATTTAAAATTATAGGAGCAATGGTATCTGCCTCCACTGTAATACTAAAATTATCTGTACATCCATTTTCACCAGTCACCAAGACATCATAAACACCTGCTGCAGTAACAAATGGGTCGGAATCATTTGATATAAAACCATCCGGCCCTGACCAGTCATATCCACTAATAGGACTAAGCTCTTCTGTTTCAATCTGGATAGAAGCATCAGAGCATTTTATAGTATCTGAAGTAAGCGTAATGACTGGCGTGAGAAAATTTTCAAAGACTTCTATAACTAAGGAATCCATGCATTGATTTCCTCCCAAGGTATCCGTTATTACTAATAAATAATCACCAGGTAAGTCTACTTCCAAAATAGATTCGTTCGCTCCAGAAACAATACCAGAACCACCATTTGTCTGGTCAGTCCATTGCCAATCGAGTGCATTACCTAAGGAGGTAGAAGTGTTTAAGAAAACAGTTGGGTTATTGCAATTCAAGGTGTCAACAACGGCGATATCAATAGTAGGATCTAAAACAATTAAATCAAGAACAACCGTACTATCACAGCCATTTTCTGCATCAAGGATAGTCGTGTAAATTCCGGGATTAAAATAATAATCTGTTCCAATTTGAAAAGAATCTCCACGGCATATAATCGCTTCTTGATTTGTAATAATAGAATCCAATCGAGTAAACCTCAGAATAACAAAACTATCACAGCCTGCTGTTGTTTGAAGCGTATCAAAATAATTCCCTGATTCATCCAACCACACCTCATTAAAAAAATAAGTTTCTTCTGCGCAAACGGTATCTCTGAAGTTTGAAATAACAGGCTGCTGTACGACTAAATCGATGATAAAAGAACTATCACAATTTTCCTCATTTACATAATCAAGTTGATAGACACCTGTTTGATCCATCACTAAAGTATCAAAGAATAAAGTGTCACCCATACAAATAGTGTCCTGGATATAAATTGATTCGGATCGGATCACTTCAACCCTAAAACAAAGATCCGTTACCTCACCACAAAAAGCTGGATTCAATCCCATAAGATTTGATCGTAGTGTACTAACAGTTACAGTGTTGTTGGGAGTTGGAAACTCAGTGGAATCTTCTAAAGCATATGATAACCCACAAACCGTATAACTTCCACTTTCGAAGTTCATCAAACTCGGTATCGAGTCATAACCAACGATTGTATCTTGTTGAGCAATGATATAGGTGTATCCATAATCAGTAGAATCTGGTGCATCACCTGGGTAGACTGGATCAACATCAATAATTAAAGATGAATCACCTTGGCAACCGACGAAAGGATCCGTTGTGCTGAGTACCCCTGCATCTGCATCACAAACAAAACATTCTAAGCCTTGGTCTTCACAAAAAATGACATTGAAATCTTCAATCTGTACAATGTTAAGTGGATGAGAATTATCAACGGTCAAAGTCCAGGTTCCATCAACTGTCCCTGTGTTGAAATCTTCAAGGCAACCAACATGAGGATAATAAGAACCATTATAAATAGCTCCTAATGCCCATGGCTGATCATTGTCCCATGTGTCTGAAAATCCGGGATCTGGACTGGCAGGATCTCCACAAGGAACAAAGTCGATACTCCAAATTAGAGGGCCGGTTACTCCAATCTGAAAAGACTGAGATCCTATTAGCGTAACGGATTGTCCACTTGGTGAAGTCAGTGTCATTTCCAAACTCCAAATGTGATCAGGGATAAAATCAATCTCTACTCCGCATACTCCTTGACCAGGACTTGACAAATCATTATTCAAGGCACCTGCTGCTTCAAATTCAAAAGTAGAGGAAGAAAATGGAGGGACGGAAGCATCACAATTTACACATTCACAGCTTTGCGCTTGAAGGTTTAAATTTCCCAAAATCAAAAGCAGAGTACATAAAATGTATGTACGAGTTTTAAAAAAAGGTAAGTTTTTGAGATAGATATGCTTCATGTATAGTTTACCAATAGTAATAATTCTTCATTGGATATCTTTTGAAGATCGGCTATATACAAGTCTCTTTTATTTTTAAAGATAAACTTGTAAGCTAATTCACAATAAACTCTATTGAAATCTAATTAGGTGATACTTTGTAATATTCTTAATTGACTGGGCGATTCTCAAGGATGAAAGAATAATAATCGAGCGGCAAAAATCTTAAAAATATTGCACAATCATTCTCTTTTTTTAGGATTTTTCAAGACTCAAGCAGAATAACCTTGAATCTATTTACAAATTACCACTTTTTTTCTAAAATAAATTAAATAGTAGACTTTATTCTAATTAAGGCATGCGATCTCTTGCTTAAACGGCCTTCTGGCCTAATTTGGAATATGCCCTGTTACCAGTTACATTAAGATGGTATAAAAATTGAGAAGTATAAAACATCTATCATTTTTAAATGATTGGCTTTCAATACTTTAGCTAATAAAAGGTTAAACACTTCGGTTAAGTGGAAAAATTATAATAATTTTGAGTCCCAGCCGTTAATTCTCAAGCCTTTAAAATTAAATATCAAAAAGTAAATGGGAAAACTTTTTTCTTTGACTATTGTGGTGCTAGCGTTTATTTCTTTTTCTTTTTTTAATCAAAAAGAAGAAGTTAAGACTGCTACTGATTCAGGCCCAAAAGCCGTAAAAACTTCGATTAAAGCAGATCCCGATTCTCTCGGAAATGCTCAATTCTTTCCTGTTATAAAACCTGAAAAGTACGATAATATCTTTCGAAACAACACCGGTTATTTCTCGGATGGTTTCGATTTTCCAGTTGGGAAACCTAATGGCGATAATTATTTCAAAGCTTTAGATTTTGGTCAGCGAATGCATCTTGGTGAAGATTGGAATGGCATGGGTGGCGGAAATACTGATCTTGGTGATCCCGTTTATACTGCAGCAAGCGGTCTAGTAGTTTATGCTGATGAGGTTTGTTGTGGTTGGGGAAATACAGTTAGAATTATACATTTTTTACCTTATCATAGTGAGTACAAATATGTTGAAACGGTATATTCTCACTTACATAATGTTTATGTAGAACCTGGAGATTTAATTAGTAGAGGTGAAAAAATCGGGTCTATCGGTAATGCAAAAGGAAGGTATAGTGCTCATTTGCATTTTGAGATGAGAGACTTTGTAAACATGTCGATGGGACCAGGGTATTCTGAAGATAAATTTGGTTATCTCCACCCTACTGATTTTATAAATTTAAATCGTCCTGAGTAATTGTAATAAAAAAATGAGTGAATTTTGGACCTTAAATTTTTGATCCAATATTCACTCATTTTTTCATTTACCTATTCACTCATTCTTTTCCTTAGTCGATCACCACTTTTTTATACATCACTTTTCCTTCTGATCTTAGTTGAACAATATAAGTTCCAGCAGCTAGGTTTGTAAAATCAAAAGATTTGTTCCAACTACCTCCTGTATAATTTAGCTTTTCAGCGTGCATCTCCTGACCAAGCACATTCAACAAACTAAAGGTCAAACTTTCAGCTCCACGTCCTTCTAAAATCAGAACAAACTGACCATTATTTGGATTTGGATACAAATTGAAAAGATCGATATTTTCAAAATCTTCTACTCCTGTAATCATCACATCTACAAGGGTCTCCGTCGTTACACTTCCGCAATCGTTTGTCGCAATTAGAATCACCGTATACATTCCTCCTTCAGCATACTCATGACTAGGATTTTCTTCTGTAGACATTTCTCCATCACCAAAATTCCATTCGTAAGAAGTCGCTCCAGTAGAAGTATTTTCAAAATCAATTGCACCTATCTCAGTTCCTTCACTCGTATTAAAACTTGCATCTGGCAAACCATCGACAACAATATAAGGTTCTTGAGAAAATGTGTTCTCTCCAAAGTCATTGGTAACCATTAAAGAAACTTCATAAATACCCGCAGTCTCATAAGTAATCGAAGGATTTTGTTCCGTCGAAGTATTTGGTGTTCCTCCAGGGAATGACCAAAACCAAGTGCTTGGTTCTCCAGTTGAAAGATCTTCAAAGTTTACGATAAACGGTGCACAACCGGTGACTGCATCAGCGGTAAAAGATGCTTCGGGTGCCATTCCAACAATAGAAATAGTTTGCGTTATCATACTTGATCCACAACCATTGGTAACCGTCAAAGTCACCTCATAATCACCAGCACCTGGGAACTCATGAATTGGGTTAGATTGCGTGCTAGACATTCCATCTCCAAAGTCCCAAGAATAAGAAGTTTCACCCATCGCTAGTTCCGTAAAATCTACCGTCACACCAGAGATTGTATTTGAAAAATCCACACTAGGTGCATCACTAACAATGATATAACCAACTTCTTCTGCAGTGTTATTTCCAGCAGCATTGCTAACCAATAGTGTTACATCATAAATACCAGCTGTGGTGTAAGTCACAATAGGATTCACTTCGTTAGAGGTTGCAGGTGTTCCTCCTTCAAAAGTCCAAGTTCTTGAAGTCGTATTGCTAGAAGATTGATCAGTATACTGAACAACTAATGGTGCACAACCTGAAAGTGTATCTGCAGTAAAGAAAGCAGTTGGCGGTGTGATAACCGTTACTTGTTGTATACTAGTCATCGTTCCACAGGAATTAGTTACTGTCAAGGTAACGGTGTAGATTCCATCTTCTTCATAAATATGAAAAGGAGATTCATCATCACTTGTATTGCTATCCCCAAAATCCCAAGTATAAGAAGTTCCACCGACACTAGTATTTGTAAAAATAGCCGTCGCTCCAGTAATCGAAGCACTGAAACTAGCCTCTGGAATTGCTTCAACAACTATATAATTTGTAATGGTTTGAACATCCGTACCAGCGGTATTGGTTACTTCTAAAGTCACCGAATAAATTCCAGGATTTGAATATTCAACAACGGGGTTTTGAGCAGAAGATGAGGTTGGTGAACCTCCATTGAAAGTCCAGTTCCATGCACTTACATTCCCTGTTGATAAATCTTCATAATTAACCGTCAAAGGTCCACATCCATTTGTTACATCTGCTGAAAAACTTGCCAAAGGAAATGAAACTACAGAAATACTTTGAGTCGTTGTGGTTTCTCCACAATCATTGATTGCAGTCAAGATCACAGTATAGTCTCCGTCGCTTGTATAAGTATGTTCTGGATTTGCTAAGGTACTCGAATTTGTATCTCCAAAATCCCAAAGATAAGAAGTAGCACCTGTGGAGTTGTTTAAAAAGTTAACCGTTGCTCCATTAATATTTGATGTAAAATCTACACCGGGAACCGTGTTTACAATTATAAATTGATTTTGTGTAAACATATCCTCACCCGCAGCAGTCGTTGCGATCAAAGTTACATTATAACTTCCTGGCATATCATAAAACACTGTTGGATTTTGTTCCGTCGAAGTACTTGGATTTCCTCCTTCAAAAAGCCATTCCCAACTTGTTGTATTTCCACTGGACATGTCCATAAAATTAACTGTCAAGTCTGCACAACCCGTCGTTACATCCGCAGAGAAACCTGCTAATGGTTCTGTAATAATTTCAAAAATTTCTGTTGTAGTTACTGAACCACATTCATTGGTTGCAGTAAGCGTAACGGTAAATTCACCATCACCTCCAAAATCATGGAATGGATTTGTATCATCACTCATTCCACCATCACCAAACTCCCAAGAATAACTTGTTGCTCCTGAAGAATTATTGGTGAAATTAATTCCAGTATTCGTAATTACTCCTGTAAATCCGGCACTTGGTACTGTGTTCACGACGATATAATCGGTTTGCATCGTTGTATTAGATCCTGCTCCGTTTCCAACTTCTAATTCTACCGTATAAGCACCTGGAATATCATAAGTCACAACAGGGTTTTCAGCAGTCGAAGTACTTGGATTTCCTCCTGGGAAAGACCAATTATAATATTCAACTACTCCTGAGGATTGATTTGAAAACTCAACGGTAAGCGGTGCACAACCGCTTGTTAGATTTGAACTAAATCCAGCAATCGGTGCAATTACTGCCGTAACCGTTTGAGTAATCGTAGTTGTTCCGCAATCATTGGTCGCAGTTAAAGTGACGATATAATCTCCATCGGCATTATAAGTATGAGTTGGGTTTTCATCTGTACTTCCTTCCCCATCTCCAAAGTCCCAACTTACGGAAGTTGAATTGGTAGAGGTGTTTGTAAAAGCGATCACCGCTCCTGCAGAAGCAATATCAAAACTCGCATCTGGCACATCATTTACAACCACATAATTTGTTACTGTTAATTCATTTGCACCAGCGGTATTTGAAACTTCTAAAGTAACCGTATAAGATCCAGCATTTTCAAAAATAACCGAAGGGTTTTCAACATTGGAAGTAGCTGGGTTTCCTCCTTCGAAAGTCCAAGACCATTCTGTTGAGTTCGATGAAGATTCACTTGAGAATTGAACAGTTAGAGGAGCACAACCGCTCGTTATATCTGCTGAGAAAGCAGGTGTAGGCGGCGTTACAATAGTAATGGTCTCAGTACTTGTTGTAGTACCACATTCATTCGTTGCTGAAAGCGTTACTGTATAAACTCCATCTGTTTCAAAGTCGTGTTCTGGGTTTTCATCAGTACTGTTGCTACCATCTCCAAAATCCCAAGAATAAGAATCCGCATCGTTAGATATATTTATAAAATCAGTAATAGTTCCACTAGTGTTAGCATTAAAACCAGCTTCAGGAACTGTATTTACAATAATATAATCTGTTTGAGTTACGGTGTTAGAACCAGAATCATTTCCAGCAGTAAGTGTTATTGTATAAACACCTGCTTGAGTGAAAGTCACTTCTGGGTTTTCTAAATTCGAAGAGGTAGGGTTTCCTCCCTCAAAAGTCCAAGACCATTCTGTGGTGTTCGTTGAAGATTGATCAGAAAACTGAACGGTTAAAGGCCCACAACCACTCGTTACATTTGCAGTAAAACCAGCTGTTGGTAAGGTTCCAATATTTACAATCTGTGAACTTGTTATAGAACCACAATCGTTCGTCGCTGTCAAAGTAACGGTATACTCTCCATCAGCTCCATAAGTATGAGAAGGGCTAACATCTGAGCTATTTTCTCCATCTCCAAAATCCCAAGAATAAGAATTTGCATTGCTTGATGTATTTGTAAAATCTACCGTAGAGTTATCAACACTACTTGTAAATCCTGCATTTGGAACATCATCTACAATGATGTAATTGGTTTCTGTAAGGGTGTTAGATCCCGCAGCATTTGTTACTGCTAAAGTAACCGTGTAAGTTCCTGCTGTTGTATATTCAACTACTGGATTTTGATCAGTAGAAGTACTTGGATCCCCTCCTTCAAAAGTCCACTCCCAGCTTGTCGCATTTGTTGTTGACTCATCATTAAACTCAACGGTCAAATCTGCACAACCACTCGTTACACTAACACTAAAACCAGCTACAGGAACAGTAACAATCGTAATCTCTTCTTCTGTCGTTACCGAACCACAATTATTGCTTGCGGTTAGAACTACAATATAAGTTCCATCTTCATCATAGGTATGAGATGGGTTTTCTTCCGTACTATTTTCACCGTCTCCGAAATTCCAAGAGTAGCTATCTGCATCTGTTGATG
>CAKZTD010000432.1 GCA_937921595.1 uncultured Saprospiraceae bacterium | reverse complement strand
GAAGATGAGAAAGAGATTGACAATGTAGAGGTAATCATCGAAACATTCTACACGGAATATCCGAAAGTAGATAGCACAGATGTATTGGGTGAATATTCATTCCCAACCAATCCGGCTAACTACAATTATGAATTGACCGCTACGAGAAATACGAGTTACTTAGAAGGTGTAAGTACACTGGATCTAATTTTGATCCAAGATCATATATTAGCATTCAATGAATTTACATCTGCTTACAAAGTGATCGCTGCCGATATCAATGATGATGAGAAAATCAGTTCTATCGATATAGTACAGTTGCGTAAGGTAGTACTTGGTGTAGTGGATACTATGCAAAATGATTCATGGAGATTTGTGGATAGCGATCATGAATTCTTCGATATCTCAGAACCATTCCCTTATCCAGAAGTATTGGAATATGATGAACTTATAGAGAGCGTAGATTACGCTGACTTCGTTGCCGTAAAGATTGGTGATGTCAACAGTTCATTCAATCCTGGATTTACAGGTGTAGGTACTGCTGATGTCAGATCAGATAATAATTACATCATCAACGTGACACAAACAAGCCTTGATGAGGATCTGGTGCGCTTAGAATTTAGAGCTTCAGAAACTGGAGTGATCAAAGGATTACAAGCCCAGATCGCATTGACAGAAAAGATAGCTAGTATCCAAAGTGCGGGAATAGAATTGACTGCTGGTGATATGTATCAACCGACGGGTGACGAAGTGCGTATTGCATGGAATCACTTAATGGGAAGATATGTAACTCAGAATGAAATCTTATTTACATTGGATGTACATGCTTATACATTGAGAGATAGAGATCTTGAACTATTGACTAATCAGATGAGACCAGAAATATATATTGGACAAAATACTGAGATCAGAGATTTACAGATCCAATGGATCGATGGCTCTACTATAGAAGAATATGCGCTCTATCAAAACGAACCGAATCCATTTGTTACAGAAACGAATATTGGATTTAGCTTAGCAAAAGATAGTGAAGTAACGATCACGATTTATGATGCTACTGGAAAGATTTTCAAAACCATCCAAGGTGGATATACCGCTGGAGAACATAACGAATTGATCAGTTCTGAAGGACTTCCATTAAGCGGCGTATTGTACTATAAAATGGAGACAGGAGACTTTGAAAGTGTAAGAAGTATGATTAGGGTCGAGTAGTTTGATATAGTAAATTAATAAAGAGTGATGAATATACAGCTCAACTGTCTTTGGATGGTTGGGCTGTTTTTGTTTGACAAATTGAATTTTCAAAGTATATTTTAAAAAAGAATTCAAAGTCAAAACCTGCCTTTTAATAACTAAATAAAAACGACAATTATGGCTATGTAGATATTTTATTAAATTAATGACACAACGATAGATTGCTCTACCAACATAGCTAATGATGATTTAAAAACGATCCTTCCAAAGATAAGAAGTATACATGTGGAAGAACTAGAAAAATTACTAAATGATGAGTTGAAAGCGGTTCACTTGGTAAATACTACTTACAGAAAGAGTGTGGATACATCCAATGAGATAAAATCAATATAAATTCACAAAGGTAGCACCATTTCCAGATGTTCAATTACCATTAGAAATAGGAAATGAATGGGAATCTACATTAAACATAAATAACTACTTCGGAGAGTGAGCGAATTCATCAGGAGTAAGCGAGTATAAAGTCATTAAAAAGGAAACATTCATCCTAAATAATGAAAAAATTGATTGTTGGGAAATAGAATTAAAATCAAATTTTCTTTTTGAGATTTCAAAATTAAACTACAAATTCAATGAGAATTATGGATTTGTAGAAATGAACTACACGAATTACGAAAATGAATCATTGCGTATTAAAATGATCAAAGCCAAATAAAAATCACGGTATAGAACATTGTAAATCGGGTAAGCTGCCTTTTGTACTTCTCTCCAAGTGCCAGGCTGTACGTAATGATCAAGTAAGAAACGGCGTAATTTTATATATTGAAACATAAGAAGGATTTACTTCCTTAGTTAATCACTAGATACTGAATGGATGACGAAAAAAAATAATTATCCAATAAATTCTTTTTAGTACACTAAAGTGAGGTATTTTTATGAAATACGGCATTTCACCATCTACTTTAAAGAATAAAACATTAGTAAATCCCATTGCAATGAAACATTATTTTTATATTTTAATTATTGCTCCATTCCTAGGTTGTCAAAAGTTTAGTTCTAGTAATGATGTTTCTATGCGAAATGAAGTTTCTTCTAAAGTTCAATTAGATAAATTAATTACAAGAGCAGAAAAGGATATAGCTATAATTCCATTTGACTCAACTACAATTCCAAGAACATTAGATGCAAATGGTCAACTAATTGGAAAGCCATCCAAAAGTTGGACAAGTGGATTTTACCCTGGCCTTCTTTGGCAGTTATATGGTTACAGCAAAAATGAAAAACTAAAACAATCAGCTATTCAATGGTCAGCCGTAGTCGAAAAAGAAAAAATGGATGGTGGGACACATGATTTAGGTTTTAAAATCTATTGTCCTTTTGGGAATGCATATAAAATTACTCAGAATGATAAATATAAAGATGTATGTCTAACGGCTGCCAAAACACTGAGCACTCGTTACAATCCTACAGTAGGGGCAATTCGATCCTGGGATCATCATAAACACCTTTGGGATTATCCTGTCATTATTGACAATATGATGAACTTGGAAATGTTATTTGAAGCTACAATAGTATCTAGAGATTCTAGCTTTTATAATATCGCTGAACAACACGCTCAAACGACTCTTGAAAATCATTTCCGAGCCGATAATAGTTCCTATCACGTGGTTTCTTATAATCCGGAAACCGGTGAAGTGGAGAAAAAGAATACGCATCAAGGACATAGCCATGAGTCTGCATGGAGTCGTGGTCAAGCTTGGGGTCTGTATGGTTTTGCAACTACTTACCGCTACACTAAAAATTCAAAATTTCTTGATCAAGCCGTAAAAATTGCAAATTATATCTTTAGTCATCCGAATTTGCCGAAGGACTTAATACCCTATTGGGACTACAATGCTCCCAATATTCCAGATGAACCAAGAGATGTTTCTGCAGCAGCGGTCACCGCTTCAGGGCTATATGAATTAAGTATTCATGATTCTAAGAATGCTAAAAAGTATATTAATTGGGCAAACACAATATTAGAAAATTTAAATTCTGAGAAATATCAATGTGAAAGCGCTCCGTTTTTCTTAAAGCATAGTGTAGGAAGTATTCCTGGTGAATTTGAAGTAGATGCACCTATTATTTATGCTGATTATTATTATGTAGAAGCATTAATCAGACAATCAAAAGTTCAGGGTTAATTATCTATAAGCAAAATCCCAACGATGAATAAAGCTATACCAATATTCGCTTCAATCTGTTTAACTTTCTTTTTATCGATAGATATTGCTTCTACAAGAAGTAAGCTCTTGCCTACTAGGATTATAGAAAACATCAATACTAATTGGCAGTATTTAGAAAACAATTTGACTGATATAGAACTCTTAGACAAGCAAACCGATTGGAAGGAAATTGACTTACCACATACTTGGAATCAATGGGATGCAGTAGATAATTCGCCTGGGTATCGAAGGGATGCAAGCTGGTACAAAAAAGAATTATACATTGAAGACTTTGCTAAAGCACAATACCTATTGTATTTTGAAGGGGTAAATATTTCTTCTGAAATTTATATCAATGGAAAAAGAGCTGGAAGTCATATAGGAGGATATGTAGGCTTTGAAGTAGACATTTCAGATCACATAGAAAAAGGCCTTAAAAACACAATCTCTATTCGAGTAGACAATAGTTACAATCCTGATGTCATTCCATCTCAAAAAGCAGATTTTTTCATTTACGGTGGAATTACAAGAGATGTTTGGTTGAAAGTTTTACCAGAAATAAATTTAAAAAGCATAAAAATATGCACTCCAAAAATTACAAGTACAAGTGCTTCTACTCAATTGAAGATCAGTTTCGAAAACACTCATTTAATAAATGATAATTTTACTTTAAAAAGTAAAATACTAGAACCTGAAACTCAGAATGTTGTTTCCGAAGTGAACATTACAGGAGACCAAATAAAAAAGGAATATACTATTTCGTTTCCTGAAATAGCCAATCCAAAACTTTGGTCACCAGATCATCCCAACCTATATCAAGTAGTCACTCAGCTTTTTAAAGGGGGCGAAGTAGTAGATGAGAAAATAGAAACCATCGGCTATAGATGGTTTTACTTTGAAGAGTACGGCGCATTCTATTTAAATGGAGAAAGATTGTTGCTGAGAGGTACACATCGCCATGAAGAACATGCGGGTTATGGGGCTGCAATGCCAAACGAACTTCATCGCAAAGATATTGAACAAATCAAGGGAATAGGAGCGAATTTTCTTCGACTTGGGCATTATCCACAAGACCCAGAGATTTATAAAGCCTGCGATGAACTAGGGATAATTGTTTGGGATGAATTACCTTGGTGTAGAGGCGGAATCGGTGAAGAGGCTTGGCAAAGAAATACAGAAAATTTATTAAAAGAGCAAATCCAACAAAACATTAACCACCCATCAATACTATTTTGGTCACTGGGAAATGAAATTTATTGGCTGCCTGATTTTGATGATGGAGATGACGAAAATCGCCTTAATAATTTTCTAGGCAAATTAAATGGTATAGCTCACGATCTTGACCCTTATAGAATGACCTCTATTAGAAAATATTATGCAGGAGCAGACTTAGTCGATGTATTTTCACCATCTATATGGTCAGGATGGTACGCAGGGGTTTATACCAATTATCAAAAATCACTTGCCAAAAATCAAAAGAAATACCCTCGATTTCTTCATATGGAATATGGTGGCTCAAGTCATGTTGGTAGGCACACCGAAAACCCTATCACAGGTGACGGTTCAATGAATGAAAACGATTGGGCAGAAGTTGCTAATCAGGTGAATATTAAAAATATTGCTAAAACTGGAGATTGGACTGAAAATTATATAGTTGATTTATTTGATTGGTATTTGGGGATTACAGAAACTAAAAGTGATTTTCCTGGTAATGCGCAATGGGCATTCAAAGATTTTGGTACACCACTTCGACCAGAAAACGCTATTCCCTATCTAAATCAAAAAGGACTAGTGGACAGATCTGGTAAGCCCAAAGATGCCTACTATGTATTTAAAAGTTATTGGTCTAAAGAACTTTTTACATATATCGAATCACATACCTGGACAGTTCGACGAGGACCTAAAGGAAAAGCAAGGAATCTATCCGTCTATAGCAATTGCGAATCAGTAGAACTTTTTCAAAACGAAAAATCCCTCGGCACAAAAAAACGTATTGTTGGAGAGTTTCCAGCTTGTGGTTTGAATTGGGATGTTATATTCAAAGAAGGGGTAAATCAACTTATTGCAAAGGGTTATAGAGACGGAAAGGTCGTGACCTCGGATACCATGATTGTTAATTATGATTATAAACAATCTGGAAAAGGAGATAAAATTGAACTGACTTATCGATTGTTGGACAATGGAAACTATCTTGTGGAAGCCATTATGAAGGATAATGAAGGGATAAGAGTTTTAGACTATGAAAAGCACCTCTATTTTTCTAAGGATGGTGCTGGGCGGCTATTGAAAGATTATGGGACACCGAGTAGAAGCCAAGTGATCCAAATGTCAAATGGATATGCAGCTATTGAATTAGCTCCTAGTAAAAAAGGAAAAGCAATCATTGAAGCGCGTAATCAAGATTTCAAGGGAAGCTATTTAGTAATTGATTTTGAGAATATAGAATAATGCCTGTCCAAATGTAAATGAAAATAAAACAACCTTACTTTTATATTAATTCACAAAGAATACAAATGAAAAACTTTCACTACTTAGCACTAATTTTATTGGGATCTATTTTATATGTTTCTTGTAAAACATCGACTAAAAATGAAAATGATTCTATAGATAAAAAGACAACAACTAATTACAATAAGACAAAGAAGACACAAGCACTTCTACTTACTCAGCCTTTCGATTTCGATCTAGCAGACAAAAACAAAGTAACAGGCAAATACGACCATCAGAACAAAATCACTGTTCCTCAGAATTTAGCAACTCAAAGTAAATGGATAATGTTTGAAGGGCCTATACTAGAAAATGATTTAGTAGCCTACCGATATTATGCTGATAGTAGACATCGCTTTGATGTATATGGGAAAACGGTTACTGATTTGGTTATGGATACTGTAAGTTGGAAATATCATGATATCATGAATTGGGGCTCAGATATTTTAAAAGTTGGTAACTCTTTAGGTTTAGGAAGTCCAGCTATTTGGTATCAAGACAGCCTTTATACATTATCCAAGTGCGAAGAAAAAACTATTGAAATACTAGAGAACAATGACACCATATCTAGTATAAGAACTACATTTAAGAAATTAAATGTTGAAGGTAAACAGTTCGATCTTCAGCAAGACTGGATCATTTTAGCAGGGAAGCCTTGGTCAGAAATTCAACTCAAAGTAATTAATAGTATACTTCCTCGAGAAATGTACTTTGCCACAGGATTTGTAAAACACCTGCCTCAAGTCATTCAAGGTGAAACTAGTGATTATTTATATGCTATGAATTGGGGCAAACAATCTTATCATGAAGAAAATATGGGTATGGCAGTTATAGCTAGTAAGAAATATCAGCCTGAGCATATTGTTGATGAGCTGAATCATGCAATTGTTTTTAAGAATGATAATAAAGAAATTCGTTATCGTTTTCTATCTGTATGGGAAAGAGATAATAATAATGTGAAAGATGAAAAGGGTTTTAAACGTACTGTAGAGCAGTGTGGGGTTAAATAAGAAACTAATAATTATTACAACGAGAAAATCACAAACTAATGATAAAACCATTTTTGAATGATGATTTTTTACTGCAAAATTCTACTGCGGAAAGGTTATATCACGACTATGCAAAGGATCTACCGATCATTGACTATCATAATCATCTGTCACCAGATGAAATTGCCAATGATATAACTTTCTCAACTATTACAGATGTTTGGCTAAAAGGAGACCATTATAAATGGAGAGCTATGCGTGCTAATGGCATTGATGAAGAATACATTACAGGCAAGACTAGCGATCGAGATAAATTTATCAAGTGGGCTGAGACTGTTCCTTATACGATGAGAAACCCTTTATATCATTGGACTCATTTAGAATTACAGCGATATTTTGGTATACAAGAAGTACTAAATTCCAATTCTGCTAATAAAATCTACGACGAAACAAATGCTGCTTTGCAATCTCCAGATTTCACTGTAAAAGGACTGTTAGGTAAAATGAAGGTTGAAGTGATTTGCACAACCGACCACCCTACGGATAGTCTGGAATTTCATCAGAATGAATTAAATTCAGAAAGTAATCTGAAAATGCTTCCTACTTTCAGACCTGATAAATTTATCGTAATAGACAACCCTGAATTCCTAGTTTATCTGGAAAAATTAGAAAAAATTTTAAGCAAAGACATTTCCACGTTTAATGACTTGCTTTCTGGATTAGAAAATAGAATTGACTTTTTTCATTCGCTGGGATGTCAATTGGCTGACCATGGCTTATCCCAACTATATAATGTAAGTTACTCTGAAAGAAAATTGGATGAAATTTTACAAAAAAGATTAAGTAAATCATTTCTTCATCCTGAAGAGATACAATCTTTTCAAATGGCATGCTTGTACCATTTAGCCATAATGTATCAGAAGAGAAACTGGACTATGCAATTTCACTTAGGGGCAATTAGAAATAATAGTAGTCGGTTACTCCATTTGATAGGGGCTGATGTCGGAGCAGATAGTATTGGAGATTTTCCACAAGCAGAAGGCCTATCAGTGTTTCTCAATCGTTTAGATGCCGAGGAAAAATTAGCTAAAACTATTCTTTATAATTTAAACCCAAGAGACAATGAACTCTTTGCAACTATGATGGGTAATTTCAATGACGGTTCCGTGGCAGGGAAAGTTCAATGGGGCTCAGCATGGTGGTTTTTGGATCAAAAAGATGGTATGGAGAAGCAAATCAATACGCTGTCAAATATGGGACTATTGAGCAGATTCGTAGGAATGCTGACCGATAGTCGAAGTTTTCTCTCTTTTCCGCGTCACGAATACTTTAGAAGAATCCTGTGTAACCTTTTGGGGCAAGATGTAGAAAATGGAGAATTACCAAATGATATTAAATGGATAGGTAAAATGGTCGAAGACATTTGTTATAGAAATGCAAAACAATATTTTAATTTTTAATATCATGAAACTATATATTAGTGTATTTGCTGTTTTTCTCATAGCTGTATTTAGTTCTTGTGGTGAGTTAAGTGATCAAAAAGTAGTGTACTTAGCACATACCTTACCCACTTCACATCCTGTGCATCAAGGAATGGAAGTATTTGCCCAAAAAATTAAAGAGGAATCTGCTGGTAAATTAACAGTTAAGATTTTTCCCAATGGACAATTGGGCACGGAGAGAGAAGTTTTGGAACTTTTGCAAATAGGAAGTATTGCCATGACCAAAGTAAGTGCTGCTGCCATGGCTAATTTTGCGCCAGAGTACAAAGTAATGGGTGTACCCTATTTATTTCGAAATAAAGAACATTTGTATAATGTACTAGAGGGAAAAATAGGGGAAAAACTATTACTGTCAGGTAGCAATTATTTGTTGCGTGGACTTTGTTTCTATGACGCAGGAAGTCGAAGTTTCTATACCAAAGATAGACCAATCAAAACGCCAGCGGATTTGGATGGACTAAAAATTAGAGTAATGAATCATAAGATGTCTGTAGACATGGTAAATGAAATGGGTGGTTCAGCTACACCAATGGCTTACGGAGAATTATATACTGCATTGCAACAAGGTGTAGTGGATGGTGCAGAAAACAATCCGCCTTCATTTGTGACGTCTAGACATTACGAAGTATGTAAGTATTATACTTTAGATGAGCATAGTTCTATACCTGACGTACTGGTGATTGGGACAAAGTATTGGACAACACTTTCTTCACAAGAACAAAAATGGATGAAAGATGCTGCTAGATATTCCTCAAAAGCACAGCAATATTTTTGGAAAAATAATGTAGCTGAATGCATAAAAACATTAAAATCTGCTAATGTTGAAATATTTAAACCTGAAAAATCGCTGTTTGCGGAAAAGTCAAAATCAGTTCTAGAAGAATTTGTCAAAGATCCCAAGATGAGAGAATTAGTTGAGGAAATAAAATCTCAGTAAAATGAGTGCCGTTTTAAATTTAACCAATTTTACAATTGAAAATATACTTCTATATGGAAAAGTTATACAAAAACATTAATCGAATCATAGAATTTGTTCTAATTATGATTTTTGCACTGTTGGTAGTAGATGTACTTTGGCAAGTATTTGGCCGATATGTATTGAATCAATCTTTTTCATTTACAGAAGAGTTCGCAAGGTTTGCGTTAATATGGTTATCTATTTTGGGAGCAGCATACCTAAATGGCAAACGAGAACATCTTTCAATGGATTTTCTATTGCAAAAATTAAGCCCTGATAGATTAAAAGTTCGTATGCAGATCATTGAATTACTCATGTTTATTTTCGCATTAGTAGTAATGGTTATCGGCGGAGGCAATCTAGTTTACACTACACTTTATTTGGGGCAGGTTTCGGCAGCAATGAGTGTATCATTGGGATATGTGTATACTATTATACCCATAAGTGGATTGTTAATTATGTTTTACTCCCTGTACAATATAAAATATTACAAAAACTTAAAAATATAGTTTTAATAAAAGATAATCAACTTCAATGTCTATAGAATTAATTAGCATTCTAATCTTATTTATCAGTTTTTTTGCCTTGTTGGCTTATGGCCTACCTGTGGCCTATAGTATAGGCATTTCGACTACAATCACTATTCTATTTAATATAGCAGCTTTGCCAGGGATTACAACTGTAGCTCAAAGAATGACCACAGGAATCGATAGTTTTGCATTATTAGCTATTCCGTTCTTTGTCTTAGCAGGTGAATTAATGAATCGTGGAGGAATAGCCAATCGACTTATAAACTTTGCCAAATCTATGGTAGGTAGTTTGCCGGGTGGATTGGCTTATGTAAATATATTAGCAGCGATGTTGTTTGGTGCTATATCAGGTTCAGCCGTTGCAGCAGCCTCTGCTATAGGAAGTGTGATGACTAAAAGAATGGAAGACGAAGGGATTCCTCGGCCTTTTAGTGCAGCTATCAATATATCGTCTTCGACTACAGGCTTATTAATTCCACCCAGCAATGTTTTAATTGTGTATGCTTTGGCAAGCGGAGGTGCGGCTTCGGTAGCAGCACTATTTGTTGCAGGGTATTTACCAGGAATATTAGTTGGAGTAGCATTGATGGTAGTTGCTGCGATATCATCTAGAAGAGGAAAGTTTAAAAGAGGAACACCTGTAAGTGTGAATCAATTATGGATTGATTTTCGGAAAGCATTTTTTAGTTTATTAATGTTATTCATAATTGTTGGAGGAATTGTTCAAGGAATATTTACGGCTACTGAAGCAGCAGCAGTTGCTGTCTTGTACGCCGCTGTTTTAGGGTTTAGCTATAGAACAATTACAACGAAGGATCTTCCAAATATTTTATTGAATAGTGCTAAGACAACGGCTATAGTAATGTTTTTGATTTGTACGTCTATGGCAATGTCATGGCTTTTTTCATTTGAAGGCATTCCGCAATTGATGAGTGATTTTCTACTAAAAACTGTTAATAATCCTATCTTGATATTCCTTATAATAAATATTACTCTATTGGTGGTAGGAACTTTTATGGATATGACTCCTGCTATATTGATTTTCACACCTATTTTTCTTCCTGTGGTTACAGAACTAGGAATGGACCCTGTTCATTTTGGAATTATCATGGTATTAAATCTTTGTATTGGATTGTGTACCCCACCAGTAGGAACGATACTCTTCGTAGGTGCAGGTGTTGCAAAAGTTTCGGTAACTAAGGTAATCAAACCTTTAATTCCATTTTTGGCTGCAATGATTGTCGTGCTATTTTTAATTACTTTTTTTGAAGGTATTTCAATGTGGTTGCCAAATTTATTTGGATTGTAATTGTAATGCTAACCTCAGAATGATTGATAAAATAATATAAAACAAAGAAGAAATATGAGTATTCTAAAAGCATTTGATTTGACTGGAAAGACTGCCCTTGTCACAGGTTGCAGTCGAGGAATTGGAAAAGGAATAGCCCTTGGACTGGCAGAAGCAGGAGCAAACATAATAGGTGTATCTGCTACTATCAAACTTCAAGGGAGTGAAATCGAAAAAGAAGTGTTCGCATTGGGTCGAAAATTTAAAGCATACCAATCCGATTTTTCTGACCGAAAATCCATTTATGATTTTTTAGGTAGAATGGAATCTGATGAAACGTCGAATATTGACATACTGGTTAACAATGCCGGAACAATTATGCGTGCACCTGCCGCTGAACATTCAGATGAATATTGGGATAAAGTAATTGAAGTGAATTTGAATGCTCAATTTATTTTAGCAAGGGAAATTGGAAAAACCATGTTGGAAAGAGGAATAGGGAAAATTATTTTTACCGCTTCGTTACTTACTTTTCAAGGAGGAATTACCGTTCCAGGCTATGCAGCCAGTAAGGGTGCAATAGGTAGTTTGGTGAAAGCTTTATCTAACGAATGGGCAGGAAAAGGGGTATGTGTCAATGCCATTGCACCTGGCTATATCGTAACGGACAATACAAAAGCACTTCAGGAAAATCCTGAGCGTAACCAAGCTATCCTATCTAGAATTCCTATTGACCGATGGGGAACACCTGACGACTTTAAAGGCCCTGCAGTTTTTTTAGCAAGTGATGCCTCTAATTATGTAAGCGGCGAAATATTGCTAGTGGATGGAGGATGGATGGGCAGATGATCTTTATACTTAATTATTCATAAAATTTACAAAAATAAATCATGAAACAACGATACGAAACAAGTCCAAATGAAGTTGAGCGAATGAATACGGCAGAACTTCGAAGTAATTTTTTAGTAGAAAAATTATTTGATAAAGGCAAGGCAAATTTTGTATATAGCCACTATGACAGAATGGTAATGGGAGGGATTACTCCGACTACTAAAGCGATGAATCTATCTAACTATGAAGCCCTGAAAAGTAATTTTTTCTTAGAAAGAAGGGAAGTAGGAATTATAAATATTGGCGGAAAAGGAAGTATTGTATCAGATAAGAAAAATTATTCAATGGAAAAGTTGAGCTGTTTGTATCTAGGAAAGGGCACAAAAAAAATAACTTTCAAATCTAACTCAAAAACTAAACCTGCACAATATTTTTTATTTTCTGCACCGGCACATACAACGTATCCTAATACACTCTTTACAAAAGAAAAAGCAGCTCCATTTACACTTGGATCAAGTGAAACTTCTAATCATAGAACTATTTATAAATATATTCATGGTGAAGGTATAGAAAGTTGCCAGGTGGTCATGGGACTAACCGTTTTACAAGATGGTAGCGTATGGAATACTATGCCTGCTCACACTCATGACCGTCGAAGCGAAGTTTACCTTTACTTTGATGTTCCTAAAAATCATGGCATAATGCACTTTATGGGTAAACCACAAGAAACTCGACACCTTTGGACACAAAACAATCAGGCGATTATTTCACCACCGTGGTCAATCCATGCAGGTTCGGGTACGACAAGTTATTCGTTTATTTGGGCAATGGCAGGCGAGAACCAAGATTTTGCCGATATGGATTTTATTGAATTGAAAGATATTAGGTAATTATTCTTGTGTTTTAATTAGGAAAAGGAGTTAAAAGTGTGAAACATAAAATGAAATCATTTTGATCTAGAGTGATATAAAAAGAGGATTAATCATAACCATTTCTCTGGGGAATTGCTATAGAATTTTAGGTTGATATAGAAGGAAATTATCATTCCAAACGCATTACGTCTTCTAATTGATATTGAATTAATATCTGACAAGAATGAAAAATCAAATATTAAGATCAGATAATTAATACTATATTGAGTGAATGAATGACATTATAATAAAACAACTCACTTACTTTTCTCTGTTTATACTTTTCTTTAGTAGCTGTACTTATCAGGGCACACCAGAAGACAAACAAGAAATAGAAGAAGTATGGAAAATGTATTATAGTCACTCAGTACGGCAACAGGAAAAAAATCAATTGCTTACTTCAGAATTCAAAGCTGAATATATGGCTATTATGGATTCTGCTTTGAATGCTAGTGAGTCTCAACTGAGAAGTATGGATTTTGAGGATAAGCTTAAAATTCAGATGAAGAAAATTATGATTGATTCTTTGTCTCTCTCTCCTATCGAATTGAGGACTTTTGAATCAGCATTTAACAAATTAGAAACCACAAGTTCTTTTTTACTTTCTGCAGAAGATGGATTAGATGAGATTATCTTTATTAATGAAGCTATGGCTTACGGAGTATATAGTTTATTGTTTAATAAAAAAAGCAATCAATTTATTAAAGAAAAGGGTCAATGGAAAATCAATCCATTCAAAGAGCATAAGCGATTTACAAAAGCACGAGATGCACTTAAGTCCCAGTATATTCAGGAGTATGGAAGCGAAGACGCTGCTATTGATGGATTGCTAAATCTAATATTGGGAAGGATTGGCATCTGGACGCCATTAAGTATTGAGGGTTAACTGAGGTTAGGCTGTAGTCGAGTTAAAATGTTGTAGATAGCTATATTTTCAACTCGAATCGTTATTATGCATATAATAAAGCAGGCTTATTGAATGAATGTAATAATCTTTCGCCATACTATATACCTACTTAAGAGAATATCATTTAACCATATACAACCCCAAAATGAACAGAGAACTGATCGTACATATACATTCTATAATTGGAGTAATTATATTTGTTACTGGCTTATTACAGATTGTTCTTAAGAAAGGAGGAAGAAGGCACAAGCTTCTAGGCCAATTGTATTTATATAGCTGGCTCTTTTTATTAATTACAGGATCATATCTGGGTGGCCTTTTGATTACTACGATAGGTATTTTTGGTTTCTACTTTACTTTGACAGGCGCAAGAATTGGCAAATTGAAGAATAAAGCATTGACCTTTTTTGATAAGTGCATATTTGCTTTAGGCGGATTAGTTGCCAGTACTATGGTGTACTACTCTATCACTTTATTTATGAAAGGTCAGAATTCTTTTGCTACCATATTTGCTGTTTTTGGAGCGATTTTTCTAATTACTACTATTCAAGATATAGCTAAATATATCATTTTGAAACCAATTAAGAAGCAAATCTATGGTAAGTCAGACTGGTATTTTGAACACTTAATCAGAATGTGCATTTCGTTTATCGCTGCGGTTACCGCGTTTACTTCGATACAAGATGTCTTTCAAAATAACACGCTCAATTTCCTAATGCCTACTTTAATCGGTACGATTTTGATCTTGTGGGCTGTTAAGCATTACAAAAAGAAATTGCTTAAAATAAATGAAGTATAGAATTCGCTTAGCAATGTAAAAGCGTAACCCCTAGCAGCAATATCTCGTTAACAATTACACAAACTACATATCACAAAACCCTACTCTCCACCCCACAAAATATCCTTTCTGCAGCCAGCAAACCGGAGTATCAAAATCACTCTTCCAATAAAAGATTTTCATATAATACACTGTAAAGCAATGTAGTACGTTTGTAATTTTTTTGCCATATAGTAGTAGAATTGTAGGTTTTTCATTAATTTTGTAAAGTTCGTCTGTTTGTTTTTGAGAATAACAAACGACATTGAATCAGTTTTACTCCGTATTGGACGTATTTCTGTTTTCGACAGAGCGATAGAGTATGAAACTAACCAACCGAAATTGTGCAATTTGGCATCCGGCCAATAGAGTAAGGCGTAATATGCCTACTATGCTATTTATAAGACAACACCTTATATTTCAACGAATTACATATTTCTTTAAGTTGCTTTATGAACTAAAGACACTCAAGCGAGGCAATCTTTTATATCTACTATCAAGGGTTTATTTTTTTCTCATTACAACAGATTCTTCTTTTTCTTTATTGAGCTTCTTCATGAAGCCAAAAAGCCGTTTCAGAGCCTTCATTAACAGTGATAACTATCATCCAATTCCATTTTACCAGAACGCAAACTATAGATCTAGCGTCTTATTAAATCAAATATGAACATGATTGATACTACATATCAGGTCTATACGATCAAACAAAAAATATCGCAAATGAAGTTTATCCTCACTATTGCAATCGCACTATTGATACCTCTTTCGAGTATCACAGCTCAGACGGCCACCTACTCTTCACCACAGCAGTCTACCAATGTGTCTGGTGGAACATTAACTTTCCAAATAAATAGTATGGAAAGCTGCATTGTATCAGATGTTACTTTGATAGTAGAAATATCTGGAGATGTTGATGGAAACTGTGGTACTTGTCCTTGTGCTACTACGCCGACAAACGAAACGGCGGAGGTCATTTTTGATGGTGTTAGTACAGGTGTATTTATTGGTAATACTGATGCCATCCCTGGAGAATGTAGCACCAATGGTTCGGCTTGTCCTTTGGTAATTAGCCAAACGATTACTATCCCTTGTGATAATCAAGCTAAGGATGCGATCAATGATGGTGAAGTGACCATAGTTTTTGATTCTTCACCCGATGTAAATTTTAATGGTGGATGTGGTGTATTTAATGCTGAGATAATAAGTCTCTCTTATGAATATGAAGATGATACTACCTTTCCAGCGCTAGCTACCTTTGGGCCTTACTGTCCTGATGATCCGACACAAGTAATTTCTGCAACTGTTGATTGTGGCTATGATGGTGTTTTTAGTGGTACTGGTATAGTAGCCAACCTCGCTGGCAATCAAGCTTTATTTGATCCAGCTACTGCAGGTTCAGGAGATCACATCATAACCTATGATTTGACATGTGGAACAGAGGTAATTACTCGAATGACGACCATAACAGTTAGTAATCCACCAGAGATGTTGGATATTCAAAT
>CAKZTD010000431.1 GCA_937921595.1 uncultured Saprospiraceae bacterium | reverse complement strand
GCATTTGGAAAGGTCAATCTAAGTTACGAACGGAAGTTAAATGAGACGTGGTCTTTGCTCATCGATGCACAACATTGGTTTATAAAAGATAGAGAAGTGAATAGTGGAGGATTATTTGAATTGAATTTCAGTATATGGTCGGACAAGGCACCTCCTGTTTTAGAATCCAACAAAGGGACTAGATTTAACTTGGGAGTTAGAGGTTATTCTTCATTAAAAGAGATGAAGAAAATGAAACGGAATTTTTATTTTGGTGGCGGTGGATTTGTTGGGCAACATCAGATATCTATGGAGAGGAAAAGTTATTTTGTACCGGAACAAGATAGTTGGTTTGGAGGAAGTAGTCCAGCAGAGACTCATCCAAGATTAAATGGGGAAGTGAGTTTGATTTCTGGTGGAGTCTATTTTGATTTTGGAGTACAATTAAAATTTAAAAATAATGTCAGTATGGAGTTGGGATTAATTTCGGGTAGAGCCTGGATCAATCAAGAAGAGAGTAATCTCACTTTGTATAACCATACGCCATATAATTTGGATATTGAAAAAGAAACCTTGGAAAGCAATTATAGTCAAGGAATTCTCGGAGCATTTTTTCAACCAATGTTTAATGTCGGATATAGTTTTTAGAAATAAAAACTGTAAATTGCTTTTGTACAAAATAAAGCATATGAAAATTTTGCATTTTTTTAAAAGTCTATTTACTACTTTTATTCTTCTTTTCCTTATATCCTTTTTTCATCAAAAAGGATTCTGTCAAAAAAATATAGTTAAGGTCACACCATTAAAAATCTCGATTGGAAAAGTAAATGTGAGCTATGAACGTATGCTTAATAATACTTGGTCAGTGATAGCTGATGCTCAACGATGGTCTTATAGAGATAAAGAAGTTGACAAAAAAACATTATTAGGAATTGGTTCAGGATTAAGAGAAAGAGTTCCTGTTTTGGAGGATAATAAAGGGACTCGGTTTAGTTTTGAAATTAGAGGTTATTCTTTTTTGAAAGAAAAAAAAGGAGTGAAGTCGAAGGCCTATTTTGGTGCAGCTGGCTTTGTTGGTAAACATAGTATATCAATGAAAAGACAAGCTCATAATATATTGATAGGTGGGATTAGTCAACCTTTTTCAGGTTTTACTAGTCCAAAATTAAATGGAGATATTGATTTGATTTCTGGTGGAGCTTATTTTAATTTTGGTCTTCAGTATAGTTTTAAGAATAGAGTGAGTGTTGAAATCGGAGGAATGATTGGTAGAGCTTGGATCAATCAAGAAAATGATTATTTGATTTTATACGACCAGACACCCTATAATCTGGAACCAGAAAAGAATACTTATCATAAAGAATATGCTCATGGTATTTCTGGCTTGTTTTTTCAACCTATGCTGAATGTAGGGTATCGTTTTTAAGATAAAATCAAATTATAGGATTGTATTTTTTTAAACGCTTAATGAGCTAATTGATCTTCCTCTCGCCGAAAAATAGTCACTTATTATAAATGAAAAATCGATTTGTTCTTTTCTATTGCAGAAAAGTGTTGATGTTTTGCCTTCATGTGAATAATGTGTAGTATTTTTATTTTAAGTTTTTGTACTAAATTAATATTTATGAAGGTGTTATGTTTTATTCAAAAAAATAAAATACTTCTTTTGTTTGTTTGTATGATTGTGTTTGGCAATCAAAATGTGCTTAGTCAAAAAAATACCCTTAGGATTACTCCTGTGAAACTTTTAATTGGAAAAACCAATATCAGTTATGAGCGAGCGCTTAATGATCGATGGGCTGTATTGGTAGATGTTCAACGTTGGTTCGTAAGTGACAAAGAAAGAAGCAGACAATCAATTTATGGGGTCAAGGGAGAGCCAGTTTTTGAAAATAATAAAGGAACCAGATATAGTTTGGCGCTTAGGAATTATTTTAGCTTGAAAAAAACTGAAAAATGGGAGATTAAATATTTTTATGGTTTAGGTGGTTTTATTGGGAATCATTCTATATCGATGAAAAGAAAGAGTTATTCTTACCAAAGTAATTGGAACAATGGTTCCTGGTCAGGATTAACCGTTCTTCCAGATCTTCAAGGTAAGGTGGATTTAATTTCGGGAGGAACTTATTTGGATCTGGGTATTCAAATAAAATTGAGTAATTTTTTGAAATTAGAAATAGGAGCATTTACTGGGTATGCTTTTATTGACAAGAAAAATGATTTCCTTACCTTGATTGATTATTCTCCTTATGTTTTAGAAGAGGACCGGGTTACTTATGATCAAAAATATAAGAGTGGGATTGAAGGGTTTTATATAGAACCTATGTTTAATATCGGGTTTAGTTTCTAATATATAATAGCTATGAAAATATTAAAATTCAATAAACAGATCTTAAAAAATTCCTTGTTTTTTATACTGATTATTTTCTCTCAACAGAAAAGTTTTAGCCAAAAGAATACCCTCAAGATTACCCCTTTAAAGGTGCTGTCTGAAAAGACGAACATTGGCTATGAAAGAAATCTCTTTGGTTCGTGGTCAGCAAT
>CAKZTD010000430.1 GCA_937921595.1 uncultured Saprospiraceae bacterium | reverse complement strand
CCAATAAGCCGTTAAGACTCCAAATTCTGTGATATGAATATTTTTGGAATTGATAATCAATTACTTATATTTGTGTTCCTTCAAATGTTTGGTCATAATTATTAGTCCAATTTAGATTAAAAGAAGATACTTATGACCTATCTGATTTAATTACATAGCAATTAATTTTAAGTTTTATTTCCTCGTTTTATGGGAAAGTAAATGGCCATTATGTCGTTACTCGGCTAATTCTATTTAATTAAAGAACGAATTATAAAAGCTCATGAAAAACTTAATTGAAATAGCAAATATAATTAGGCACGTGAGGATAAGAACTACGGATATTCTTACTTCAGATAAGCGAAAGAAAACAAATGCTAATTTATTATTTGACAAAATATTGGCAGGTGATTTTAAGACAGATAATGAGGCAGCGGACTTTTTTTTTAGTACAGATGCTAGTTCTTCAAACTACAAGAATTTAAAAAGATCTCTTCGAGAAAAAATAATCAACACCTTATTTTTTATAAAGCCTAATAGTACACATTCTGATTATGAGAAAGCCTATTTGTATTGTTCAAAGAATATGTTTGCAGCAAGTACTTTACTCTTCTTACAGGCGAATAATGCTGGAATTAACTTATGTATAAAAATTCTTACAAAAGCTAAGGAATTTGAACTAACAGAGTTTATCATTGATACAAGCCGTTATTTGAGACTCCATAATGCAGTAAGAGTAGGGGACAAAGAAAAGTTTGATGCTTATAATGCAACCTATAAGAAGTATTTAGAAATACGAAGGGTAGAAATAATGGCTGAAGAATATTATTGTCAATTGATCTTGCCTAAAGTTCAAAATAAGTCAAATGATGAGTCAACATATCATATTGCTATGGAGAGTTACAAATCTCTAAAGCCTTATATGGAAATATATACTTCTCCTTTCTTGCTTTTCATTGGTAACTATATTCATATAATCGCTTTAATGACCAGGTATGATTATAGAGGAACGATTGAGGTTTGTGAAAAAATAGTCAAATTTTTTGAAGAGAAACCCTATACTTATAGAACGCCTTTAAGAGTCTTTCTTCATAATCAGCTGGTTTGTCATACTCAGCTTAAAGAATATGAAAAAGGGAAATTAGTTGTAGAAAAAAGTAATCGTTTAGTGAGCAAAGGAACTTATTCTTGGTTTCAAAATAATGAGCTTAATTTAATTTTAGCTTTGCATTCGAAAAATTATCAAGATGCATTTGAGATTTTTGAAAACTCATTTTCTCAAAGTAAGTTTAAAACATTACCACCAATGGTGAAAGAACAATGGCTGATATACGAATCGTATATACATTTTTTATCCATTTTAGATTTGGTGACTATTCCCGATAATAGAAGGAGAAGATTTAAACTTGGGCGTTTTCTCAACAGTATTCCTACCTATTCCAAAGATAAACGAGGTCTTAATATCCCCATCTTAATTATTCAGATTTTATATATGATCGTTAATAAAGATTATGATAAATCAATAGATCGGATTGAGGCGATTGAAAAATACTGTTCTAGATATTTAACCAACCAACCAAACTTAAGAAGTAGTTGTTTTATTAAAATGTTATTACAAATTCCAATCTCTTATTTTCATAAAGCAGGTGTAGAAAGAAGAGCGAAAAAATACTTGACTAAGCTTATGGACAATCCACTGCATATTAGTAATCAACCACGAGAAATTGAGATTATTCCATATGAAGATCTCTGGGGTTTCGTAATTCAATCTCTTGAGAAGAAAACTTACTCATCACCGAACAAATTTAATAAAAGAAAGAATTGATTGGAATTCCTAACATTCTTTAAGTTTTATGAAAAAAAGTCGATGACTTACCCAGGAGGAATTAGACTTTAAAATAATCTATTCGTACATCAAAAAAATAAACCCCCTTTTATAAATTTTAAACAGATTACCTTAATCTAACAGGGTACTCCTTTAAAAAACTTGCAAGAAGAAATAAGGTATAAAATCAATCAATTTTATGCCATATTTTAACCTTTTCTTTTTTCAATTTCAATTTTATTTTGTTTTTCGAAATTTTAAATAACTGATAATCAGGTATTTAGTGTTTTGGGTGACCCCTTAGTTGAATAAATGGCTTAATCCGAAGGCTATGTTTTGTCCTTATTTTGGCCTCTCTATTGGCATATCTTTGATGTATAAAGAAATACAAAATGACGCATCAAGTAAACCATATTTATAGCGCTACATCAGTTAAGATTCAATTTATAGCAGATGTAGAATTCGGAGTTCCAAGTAAAAAGTGTAGAAATTTTGGAATCTGTCGAATTAATCCAATAAAAAATTCAAATTCATTAAGTAGTCAAGAAATTGATGCTAAGTGTGGAGGATGCAAAAAAAATAAAGCTGTTGAATCTGTTATTTCTATATTAAATAATGATGTTGTAGAAATTAGTTTTTTAAGATTCTATATAAACGAACTAGATCATTATGATCACTTTAATACAGGAAGATTTATAGTAGAAGAAGATTTCGATTTCTTAATGGAAGGAAAATCAATTATAAGCTTTAAAATTAAAAAAGGACTTTATCCTGTAAAATTAAGTGAAGCTTTTATAACGGTAGTATTTGAAAACTAATAGTAACTGTTTTATTTAATGCTTTACAATTACTAAAAAAGAACTAAAACTTAAAAGAACTTACTTTGAACTAAAACAGAACAACTCTTAACATTTAACACAATTAACAAATAATATTTACGCCTTCAGATGATAAAATCTGAGTAATTAGCTAATTCATCTATATGTTAGATGGGACTTAGAAGGGCGGAGCCGTATAATCTACTATTTATTCTAAGATAAAAGTAAGGGGCCTTAGTCTAGAAAATCTTTGTTGAAAATTTTAAACCTAAAACTAATACGTGGCCCCCTAATAAAATCTTTATACTCTCTTTTTAATAAATAGCTCTATTAGTTGTTAATGTAGGTGAGGAGGTGAATATGGATATATTTCTAAATAGTGGTAGCTTAATAAGGAGAAATGTAATTGGCGACAAAATAAATGTATTTTTTCTAAAGATCAAAGTTTTATTGAAAAAGTATAATTCTTTCAAACCTAATATAAACGATATGAATTTTCCCTCTAAATCTTGGTACGCACTTTATACTCGTCCAAAAAATGAGAAAAAGATCTGTTTCTATTTGAGACAAAAAGGAATTGTAACTTTTTTGCCAATGACTACTGAAGTTAGACAATGGTCAGATCGAAAAAAAACGATAACGATGCCTCTTTTTCCTAATTATATTTTTGTGCAGATAAGCAAAAGTCAGCTAGGATGTACTGATGATATATCTGGGGCTATACGATTTATAGGTATAGGGAAAGATGCTTCTGTTATTCCTGATAAAGTAATAGAATCTCTACGAAAAATTGAAAATAAAAAAGCTTCTGTGGAAGAATTAAAACTTTTTAAAGGAGAAAAAGTAAGAATAACCAATGGAGACTTTATCGGAGTTGAAGGAGAATTTATAAGAAGAGGAGCGAAGAATTTGCTTGCTATTGGAGTTGAAATAATGAATCGAGTTGTAATGATTGAACTTGATGCGAGCCAAGTTAGAAAACTCGAACCACTTGAAAAAAGAATGAAAGCAACCATTTAATGCTTTTTTAAGAATACTTATCTCCTCAGTCCTGAGGCTTTGTGCTTAGTGTTTTACAATTCAAATTATTAACTACTTATTAATTATAGATCAGTCCTGGTCTATAATCACTCACGTTTTCGAAGAATGATTTTTTAAACAGTCATCTTGATTTTTTCAAGATGATAAAATTATTTATTTAAGATGAACTTAGTAACAGACCATAAAGATAAATTAATCATAAAATCTTACTGGAGGACTAAACTTTCTCAGAATGTACCTGTAGAAGCTTCTAATCCTGCTGATATTAAAATGATTAAAAAGACAGTATCTGCAACAGAATTATCTGCTTTTAATAAGATTACTTCAAACGTTATCTTATCTGAGTTTACTGTTTTTGCTGCTTTCTATTCTTTTTTGATAGAAACATATTGTGAAGATATTTTTGATGGTCTTATATATAGTGAATCTAATGTAGCTCCTTTAGGTTATTCATTTCTTTTGAAAGGAGGGATGAATATAAAAAGAAAGAAAACCAAAAATTGGTTTAAAGAAATTGCTAAAGAAATAGAAACGCTTTCTTCCTACATTAATAATGAAGAAACTTTAGATGCGTACAGCAATTTTGGATTTACCTATTCTCAAAATGGTACCTCTAATACGAGTTTGAAAAAACTTTTTCTAAAAATAAATAAGAATGAAAAAGAAGAATTAGAATTTAAATTTTTATATGATGAAAAATATTTTTCAGAAAATGTAATTAGAAGTTTTAGTGAGAATTTTATAAAATTGCTTACTGAAATTAATGATATTCTTGATTCAAAACTTGAAACAATTTCACTCGTTTCAAATGACGAGAAACAAAAAATAGTTTATGATTTTAATAATACAGATAAAGCCTTTGATAGAAACAAAACGATCATTGATTTATTTGAAGAACAAGTAATAAACAATCCAAGTAATATTGCTCTTGTCTTTGAAGACAAAGAATTTACTTATAAAGAACTAAATCAAAAAGCTAATTCATTAGCACATTTTTTAAGACTGAATTATGCGATTAAGCCAAACGATTTAGTTGGTATCAAATTAGACCGAAGTGAAAAACTCATTATCACGATTTTAGCCGTTTTAAAATCAGGAGCAGCATACGTTCCTATTGACTTGAGCTACCCGGAAGACCGGATTGAGTACATCGAAAAAGATAGTAATTGTAAAGTCGTAGTAGATCAAGAAATATTTGATAATTTTTACGAGGATAGAAATTCTTATTTTAAAACGAACCTGGCTAAGCTAAATCAAGCTCAAGACCTAGCTTATATTATTTATACTTCAGGAAGTACGGGTAATCCTAAGGGCGTGATGATTATTCATGAGAATGTTAGTGCACTGATTCGATGGGCTCAGGAAGAATATAGTTCATCTGATTTTGATATTACCTATGCTGCGACCTCTCATTGTTTTGACCTTTCTATCTATGAAATTTTCTTTACACTAGCGAAAGGTAAAAAAATACGATTGTTAAGAAGTGCATTGGAAATTGGAAAATTCTTATCATCTGATACTAAGGTTTTAATAAACACGGTCCCATCCGTAATTCGGAAGCTAATAGAAGAAGGTGTCTATTCTCCCAATAATGTAAGTGTACTTAATTTAGCTGGCGAAGCTTTTCCAGTAGATATCGTTCCTCATTTATTTGCAGATAAGGTAGAGGTCCGAAACTTATATGGACCTTCAGAAGATACAACTTATAGTACTTGCTATAAGCTAAGTAACCAGGTTTATAATAATATTCCAATAGGGAAACCAATACTTAATACTCAAACTTATATTCTTAATAATGATTTAGAACCTGTTCCGGAAGGAATCTCAGGTCGTCTATTTGTTGCCGGTCTTGGTGTTGCGAAAGGGTATCTCAACCGTCCAGAATTGACAGAGCAGAAATTTGTTGAGAATCCATTTATTGCTGGTGGACGTATGTATGATACGGGAGATTTGGCAAGGTGGAAAAGTGATGGCGAACTAGAGTTTTTAGGAAGAAAAGACTTTCAAGTAAAACTAAATGGTTATCGGATTGAGTTAGAAGAAATCGAACATGCGATTGCTCAATTTTCAGGGAGTATTACTCAATCTGTAGTAGCTGTTAAAAATATTAATCAAAAAAATATACTGTTTGCTTATTACACGTGTAATGATAATGTGGATAAAAAAGCACTTCGGAAGTATTTAGAAACGAAGCTTCCAGCTTATATGATTCCAACATTTTTTGTAAAGATGGATGTCTTTCCTTTAACTCCAAATGGGAAAATAAATAGGAAAGCATTGCCAGAAAAAGTTGAAGAGCATCTCGTACAAAACGATTATATAGCACCTCAAAGTGAAATTGAAAAAGTTTTAGTTGATATATGGGAAGAAGTTTTAGGGATCGAAAAGATTGGAATCAATGATTCATTTTTTGAATTAGGAGGGCATAGCCTTATAATAGATCAGGTTATTAATCGAATATATAAACGACTTGGTAAAAGTGTTTCTTATAAGTTTTTTTATAGCAATCCGGATATCCAACAGTTAGGATTAGCTTTAAAGAAAAGAGCGTATTCTCCAATTCTAAATGTTCCTAAATCTGATTCTTATCCTGCTACAGAAGCACAGCACCGATTTTGGATGCTGAGCCAATTAGAAGGTGGAGCAAAGGCGTATCAAATAAATGGTGCCGTCCAAATTAATGGAAATATTGAAGCGGATCTTTTTATTAACGCATTTGAAGAAGTAGTAAAAAGACATGAGATATTAAGAACTCATTTTCAAACTAATGACAGTGGAGTATTGCAACAGTTTATTACTCCTTGGGAGCAATTTAATATTGCTTTTTCAAATATGGATTTCTCAGAAACTTCAAATCCTTATTTTGAAATAGAGCAGTTTATCGAAAATGAAAACGAACAAGTTTTTGATCTCACTAACGGGCCTTTATTTAAAGCTGCATTATTACAAACTTCAGAGACTCATTTTGTTTTTTATCTTTCTCTTCATCATATCATCAGTGATGGATGGTCTCTAGAGGTTCTTAGCGCAGAAGTTTTAAATAATTATAAAAACTTACTTGCAGGAAATGAAAATGCTGAATCACCTCTGTTGATTCAGTTTAAAGATTATGTTTCTTGGTTAGAAAATAGAAGTAGTGAAAATGATTATTTGAAATCTGAAAAATATTGGCTAGATAAATTTGACGGAGCTACTCCTGTCTTAGATTTACCTATAATTAATAAGCGTCCAGCTATTAAAACCTATGCTGGAAAACAATTGTCATATGATTTCTCTATTTCATTACTGAATCAATTAAAAACTTTTTCTAAAGAACAACAACTTACCCTTTTTACTACTTTAATGGCAGCAGTAAAAACATTGCTTCATCGATATAGTAATCAAGAAGAAATAGTTGTTGGTGTACCGGTAGCAGGAAGGGAGCACCCTGATCTGGAAAACCAAATAGGTTTATACCTTAATATCTTAGCAATAAAATCATCTATAGATAAAGATGATAGTTTTTTAAATTTACTTGAAGGAGAAAGACAACTTCTTTTGGATGCATATACACATCAGGATTATCAATTTAATACACTTGTTGAAAAATTGAATCTCAAAAGAGATCGTTCGAGATCTCCTTTATTTGATGTGATGGTAGTACTTCAAAATCAAGAAAGTTTATCAAGTATTCAGAAAAATAGTAATGACAATGATTTTATTTTAGAAGATTACAAACTTGCTCGTGATACTTCACAGTTTGACCTTACTTTTAATTTTGTTGAACGAGAGGGACTGTTATTAGACATTCAGTACAATACAGATTTATATGCTGAAGAGTTTATCGAAAGTATGTTCTTACATCTTGAAAATGTAATGAAACAGATCATCGAAAACCCTGAACAAAACGTTGGAGCTTTAAATTTTTTAACATCAAAAGAGAAAAAATTCCAAATAGAAAAGTTAAATGCGAATGATAAAAATTATTCGAAGACAGAGACATTAGTTGACTTGTTTGAGGCTCAAGCTTTAAAAACGCCAAACGAAATAGCTGTTGTTTTTGAAGATAAATCATGGACTTATCTTGATATTCAAGATCGATCGAATCAGTTAGCTAATTACCTGCTATTTCATTATGATGTGGCTCAAGGCGATTTTGTTGGAGTTAAATTAGAACGAAATGAATGGGTAATAATTACGATGTTGGCCATCTTGAAAACTGGTGCGGCGTATGTTCCAATAGATCCTAATTATCCTCAGGATCGGATTGATTTTATTGAGTCAGATAGCCAATGCAAAATAACAATTACTCAAGAAGTATTGAGTGCATTTCAGGAGCTAGACCTTTTAGCTGTTTTACCAGAAACAAGTTTAGAATCTAATGATCTTGCTTATGTGATTTACACATCAGGCTCCACAGGCAAACCTAAAGGAGTAATGATAACACATCGCAATGCAGCGGCTTTGATAAATTGGAGTAAAGAAGAATTCAGTGCTACAGATTTTGAAATGCTTTATGCTGTAACATCTTATTGTTTTGATCTTTCTGTTTTTGAATTCTTTTATCCTTTGAGTGTTGGAAAACAAGTTAGAATTTTAGATTCTAGTTTATCATTTGGAGACTATCTTCCTGAAGATCGAAAAGTGCTAATCAATACAGTTCCTTCTGTAGTTAGAGATTTGTTGAATCGAAAAATATCTTTTGAAAATGTAACGGCTATAAATATGGCAGGAGAACCTATTCCAGTCTCTCTAAGCAATGAGTTAGTGGCTATGGATCAAGAAATAGAGCTAAGAAATTTGTATGGACCATCGGAAGATACAACTTATAGTAGTTGCTATAGAATTGACAGACTTCATGATCAAGCTCTACCAATAGGAAAACCTATTTCTAATACTCAATTTTATGTTGTTTCAGATACATTGAATCTACAACCATTTGGTGTAGTAGGAGAATTGTGTATTTCAGGAGATGGAGTAAGTGATGGTTATTTGAATCGTCCAGAGTTAAGTTCAGAAAAATTTGTTTCTAATCCTTTTAATAAAGGAATGACAATGTACAAAACCGGAGACCTGGTATATTGGTTGTCAGATGAGAATTTAGCTTTCGTAGGTAGAAAAGATGATCAGGTAAAAGTTAGAGGTTATCGGATAGAATTAGGTGAGATAGAGAAAGTTTTATCAATGCAAGAAGAAATTTCTGAGGCTGTAGTTTTGGTGAAAGAGAAAGAAGATGAAAAATTTATTGTTGCCTATTTGGTAGGGGCGAATATAAATACAGCAGAGATTAAAAATAATATGTCTAGGTTTTTACCTGGTTATATGATACCTAATTATTTTATAGAGGTTGAAAAAATTCCATTAACTCCAAATCGAAAAACCAATAAAAAAGCTTTGCTAAATCTAGAGCTTTCTGCTTTGGCAGCAGGTAATGTTGAAAGAGTAATTATTCAGCCTGCTAACAAAGTTGAAGAGGAAGTCCTTGAAATTTGGAAGCGTTTATTAAATCAAAATATGATAAGTACATCAGATGATTTTTTCGAATTAGGTGGACATAGTTTACTCTTAACGAAATTAATCAATGAGTATCTCAGAGTATTTAAAGTAAAACTAGATTTAAAAGAAATTTACTCAAATACAGTTCTTGCTTTTCATGCAAATCTTATAAAAAAATCGGTTTCTGATACGGTGCAGGAAATAGAAAAGATTCCTGTTCAGAAATCATATGATTTGTCACCTTCTCAAATTCGATTCTGGTTGTTGTTTCAGATAAAGAAGAAGACCAGGGAGTTTAATATGTTTAGTCAATATAAACTGCCTTCGGACTTAAATATTGAAAACTTCCGGTCTTCTTTTACTCAACTAATTAATCGACATGAAGGTTTAAGAACTATTTTTCTTGAAAAAGAAGGAGTACCTAAGCAAGAAATTCTAAATGATCAAAAAGTAGAATTACCTATTTATTCAATGGAGGCAGAAGCCGAAGCGGATGTATTTGATTTCGAATTTGATTTAGAAGTGTTTCCATTGTTTAAAGCTGCTTTGTTAAATAAAGGGACTGATTGGTTCCTGTATTTTAATATGCATCATATAATTAGTGATGGATGGTCTATGAATGTACTTGTTCGAGATTTGATGGAGATATACCAAGCAAAGGAAGCAAATGAACTTCCAAATCTTCCAGACCTTACGATTGGATATAAAGATTATGCTCATTGGCAAAATCAAATTTTGGAGACGGAAGATCAAGGTACTCAAAAGCAATATTGGAATAAGAAATTGGAAGGAGATTTACCATATCTCCAATTACCTTTTGATTTTCCAAACAAAGCTAAAAAATCAGACCTAACAGTTAATTCGGGATATTATAACATATTTTTAGATAATAAACTGAAACAAAAAATTGATCATTTAACAAGGTCTAATAAGGTTAGTGTGTTTTCATTTTTTGTTGCAACACTAAAAATTCTTCTAAGTAGACTTAGTTCTGAAAATGATGTCATTGTCGGAATTCCTGTAGCAAATCGAAATCATTACCAATTGAAAGACATGGTTGGGTGTTTTCTAAACACCTTAATGTTGAGAGATAACTTGGATAAGGAAAAGCCAATAATTGACTTTGTTAACCAGGTGAATCAAACCTTAATGGAAGGCTTAGCAAATCAAAATTATCCTTTTGAAAGTTTGTTAGAAGATTTGAATATACCAAGGAATCAGCATCGCTTTCCAATTAGTTCCGTGTTTTTAAATATGTTGGATTTTGAAGCTACGGCCTCGGAAAAACTTAAGAGTTTTGAGAACCTTGAAGGAACTTTGAATGCTGCACCCAAATTTGATTTGGAATGTTATATAAAAAGTTTTTCAAATGCTTATAGCATCAATTGTGTCTTTGATCCTGAGTTGGTCAAAAGTGAAACCATTAAGTTTTGGATTGATGAATACCAATCAATAGTTGAGCAAGTGCTTGGCGATATAAAGCAACCCGTTTCAGAGTTAAGAATTTTTGAAGACTGTTTGTTTGAATATCCCAATGTGATTCCTGTAAATGATTTTGTTTATTTCGAAGAAAAAGAAATCGATCAAAGCATTGTACAACGATTCGAAAAGCAAGTTTTAAAATATCCAAACCGTATTGCTGTTACTGATGATCAAATTAATGTTTCTTACAAAGAACTAAATAGTAAAGCAAACTATTTTGGAAATGAGATTTTAAAAAGTGTAGAAAATGAAACGGAGGATATTGACGAAAGTGAAGATGAAAACAAAAGAGTAGCATTGTTATTTGGTCATGATGCTACATCGATTTTAGGAATGTTATCTGCGCTTAAAGCTGGTTGTTGTTATGTACCGATTGATACTGCGAGTCCTTTAAAGAGAATAGAGTATATATTGAAAGACGCTGGTTGTGATTTGCTTTTATGTTCGGAAGAGACTTTACCTCTGGCAGGAAAAGTTGCAGATGTTTTTCCTAAATTAAAAGTAATCAAAGTTTCTTTTGAAGATACGGTGGATGATCAAGAAAATCTAAACCTAGAAATTGATCCGCGACAAGAAGCATATGTTTTATATACCTCAGGATCAACTGGACTGCCTAAAGGAGTTGTCCAAAATCAAAGAAACGTGCTGCATTACATTAGAGTTTATACGAATAATACCCGAATATCAAAAGAAGATAATCTGAGTGTATTTTCTACCTATACTTTCGACGCTTCAGTAAAAGATATTTATGGATCTATACTAAATGGTGCAAGCGTAAGTATTTATAAAATTGCAAAATATGGAGTAGATAATCTGTTGCCCTGGTTGAAAAATAACCAGATAACGATTATGCATATGGTGCCTACTATTTTTAGATACTTTTTGAAAAATTTAAATGAAGATGAAAAGATAGAAGGTGTTAGAATTATTGATATGGGAGGAGAAGCGCTCTATAAGTCAGATTTTGAATTATTTAAAAAACACTTTGAAAAAGGATCCATAATGATAAATGACTATGGCCCCACAGAAGCTACGATCATCTCTCAGAAATTTTTGAATCATGAATCATCTCTTAGTAGAAGTAATGTTTCTCTAGGAAGACCGGTAATGGAAACTGAAGTCTATTTGTTAGATGAAGAAAACAATCGAAAAGGAATTTATGAAGAAGGAGAAATTGTTTTTAGAAGTGATTATCTGTCTTTGGGGTATTTGAATAGAAGTGAATTAACTCAAAAAGCTTTTACTATTGATCCACTTAAATTAGAAGGTCGAATTTATCGATCAGGAGATATTGGACAAATGCTTCCTAACGGTGAGGTTGAGTTTGTAAGAAGAAAAGATTCTCAAATAAAGTTGAATGGCCTAAGAATCGAACTGTCAGAGATTGAAAATCAACTAGAAAGAATTGAAGGAATTGAAGAGGCTATTGTTTTACTAAAGAAAATAAATCAAAACGAATTTCTAACCGCTTATATCAAAACTGGTAAACAGTTGGAAAAAGCTTTAATTAAAGCTTCATTAAGCGAATATCTCCCCCAATTCATGATACCTGATGCCTATGTTTTCCTAGACCGTTTTCCGCTTACTCGTACGGGGAAGATTGATCGAAAAGTATTGCCTAATCCTAATGCTTCTAGTTTTAATACAGTTGCATATGTTGCTCCTACTTCTAAAATAGAAAAACGTTTGGTTGAGATTTGGATGAAGATTTTTAATGGTGAAAACAACCAAATAGGTATCAATGATAATTTCTTTGAATTAGGTGGAAGTAGTCTAGAGGCTGTAGTTTTAGTTAATAATGTAAACAAGATTTTTAATACTAATCTATCTGTTGAAAATCTATACAACACGTTTAATATAAAAACTTTAGCAGGCCTTCTTGATTTCTCAATAAGCCAAAACCAAAAAGTGAATCTTGTTAGTCAAGATCGAGATGAAATAATTTTGTAAGCTCTTCTTCATTTAAAAATCATATTTCGTGAATAATTCAATAATTGATAAACTACGGGTTGCCGGAGTTAATCTGGAAGTCGTTAACGGTAAACTAAAAGTAGATGCTCCTAAAGGTGCATTAACTGCTGATCTTTTAGAAGATATTAAATCTCATAAAAAAGATTTAATGAATCTATTATCAAAGAATACCGGTATTCCCAAAGCAGATCTTCGTGATGCATATCCTTTGACACCAACTCAATATTTTATGTGGTTTACACATGAACATATGGGAGGTGGAAAAGCTTATAATATCACATCGACTCTTAAGTTAGATGGCCAACTTAATGTTGAAGTCTTAACTCAGGCATTTAGGAAAGTAGTAGAACGTCATGAATCTTTGCGAACGAATTTTGTGGAGAAAGAGGACAAGGTAGCGCAGGTTGTTCTTGATGAAAAAGTAAAATTTGATTTGTCTGTTGTGTCTTTGCCGAATTTTTCTAAAGAAAATATCAAAGACAAAATTGAAGAGGAATATCAAAGAAGTTTTGAATTAGATAGTGATTTATTAGTCAGAGGTAAGTTGATTACTAATGGCAAGGATGAACATATTCTATTATTCGTTATCCATCATATAATTGGTGATGGTTGGTCATTGCAGATATTGACCAAAGAAGTTATGTCATTGTATAATAGCCTGATTAATAATACCGATTTGGTTTTACCAGAGCTTGATCTTCAATATAAAGATTATAGTGTATGGTTAGATAATAATCTAAATGAAGGAAGCTATGATGATAAGTTAGATTATTGGAAAACAGTTTTTTCTGACTCGGTTACCCCTTTACAACTTCCTTCAAAAAAGAAACGCCCAGCCGTAAAAACTTATAACGGTTGTCTCAAAGACTATACTTTTTCCAACAGTTTTTATGAGGCTGTAAAAAGTTTTGCAAGACAAGGGCAAGCCACGCCTTTTATGGTTATGATGGCTGGGATCAATGGTTTGTTTGCCAGGTATACTGGACAATATGACATTACCTTAGGAACTACAGTAGCCGGAAGGTCTCATGGTGATTTGGAAGAACAGATCGGATTGTATTCTAATGCACTTGCAGTTCGAACGAAATTTTCGATGACAGATTCTTTTAAAGAATTGCTCGTAAATCAAAAAGAAGTTCTTTCAAAAGCTTATGATCATAAAGAATATCCTTTTACAGAATTAGTTAGGAAATTAGATTTGCCTAAAGATAAAAGTCGATCACCATTGTTTGATATAATGGTACTTTTTCAAAACCATAAATCTATAGGCCTTAATGATCAAAAAGGAATTAATGATCTTTCTGTTACAGAATATAAGGAAGTAGAGAGAGGTGTTAGTCAACAAGATATCACTTTTATTTTTGTTGAAAATGAAGAAGGTCTCAAACTTTCTGTTGAATATAATTCAGATATTTTTGATGACTTTTTTATCGATCAGTTAATTGGACATCTTAAGGAATTTATCGGAGGAGGGTTAAATAATCCAAATTTTTTGATTTCAGAAATTGATATTGTTACGGAGGATGAAGTGGATCTTATGCTTTTAGATTTTAATCACGATGTTGAGCTTGAACAAAATGGAGCGACAATACTTGATTTGCTAAGAGAACAGGTGGAGATTAACGCTGAGAATACAGCCTTGATTTTTGAAGGGAAAGAATTAAGTTATAAAGAATTAGATGAATATTCTAATCAGCTAGCAGGATTTTTAGTAGATAATATTGAGTATGCTGTAGGTAATTTTGTTGGGGTTGAAATGCATCGTGGAGCGAAAACTATTATCACCATAGTAGCAATATTAAAAGCAGGAGGAGTCTATGTACCTATTGATCCCAATTATCCGAAAAGCCGAAAAGAATTTATAGCAGAAGATAGCCAATGTAAAATAATAATAACAGAAGAAACGCTGAATGATTTTTATACAGAAATTAAAGAATATGATACTGTATTTAAAAGCAAAGTAAATTCCAAAGATCTTGCATATGTAATTTATACATCTGGATCTACAGGAAATCCTAAAGGTGTTCAAATTACTCATGCCTCTCTCGCTGATTATGCGATCACTTTTAAAGATTATTTTAAACTAACGGAGCAAGATCGAATCTTACAACAAGCGAGTATCTCTTTTGATACTTCGATTGAAGAGATATTTCCGATATTAGCCAGTGGAGGTACACTTGTTGTTCAAGAAGACAAGACTGATTTTGAAGGTTTATTACAATTATGTGATCAATACCAAATTACTGTTCTAAGTACCAATCCTTTTGTCTTGCAATACTTGAATCAGGTCTACGATAAATTTGCATTTAGCTTTAGGATTTTAATAAGTGGAGGCGATGTTTTAAAACCAGCATATATTAATAATATCTGGGAAAAGGTTTCAGTTTATAATACTTATGGACCTACGGAAAGTACAGTTTGTGCCACTTATCATAAAGTAAATTCACTTGAAGAATCTATAATTCCTATTGGGAAACCAATCAGAAACCGACAAGTCTATATCCTGGAATCAGAAACAGAAAACTTCAAACTATGTCCTATTGGAGTAGTGGGGGAGTTGTGCATAGCTGGAGCTGGCTTGAGTGCCGGATACTTAAATCGACCTGAATTAAATACAGAACGATTCGTTGATAACCCTTTTATTGAAGGAACGAAAATGTATCGTTCAGGAGATTTAGCTCGTTGGACACAAGATGGAACTATTGAGTTTCTAGGAAGAAAAGATAGTCAAGTAAAAGTTAGAGGATATCGTATCGAACTTGAAGAAATTGAATATGCAATGTTATCTCTAGATTCAATTAGTGAGGCTGTAGTTCTGATTAAAGAAAAAGAAGAAGATAAATTTATAGTGGCTTATGTAGAAGGAGCAGAGGTGGATGTTCAAGAAGTTCGAAATGATTTGGCCAAGCAATTACCAGCTTACATGATGCCTTCTCATATCGAAGTGTTAGATCAAATTCCTTTAACATCAAATGGGAAAATAGATAAAAAAGCACTTCAATTTAGAAAAGATACATTAAGTGTCTCTAGTGAATTTATAGCTCCTCAAACAGAAGTTGAGAAAGATTTGGCGACTATTTGGGAAGAAGTATTGGGCCGAGAGAAAGTTGGACTAAATGACAACTTTTTTGAAATGGGAGGACATAGTTTGAAAGTAGTTAAGCTTGTTAATCGCATCCAAAAGGAATTAGGATATGATGTAAAAGTTAATAATGTTTTTAATCATCCTACGATTAAAGAATTGGTTAGTCAATTAAATGTTTTAGAATTCACTAAAATCCCTAAAGCAGGAAATGCGGAAGATTATCCGGTAACTGCTTCTCAGAGACGTCTTTGGGTACTAAGTAATTTTGAGGGAGGAAGTGCAGCATATAATATTGTAAATACATTTGAATTTGAAGGAGCGTTTAATTATAATTATTTTTCGACTGCTATTCGTAAATTGATCACTCGACACGAAAGTCTCAGAACTTCTTTTAGAGAAAATGCAAACGGTGAATTGCGTCAGATTGTAAGTCCTGCAGAGCGTATTGATTTTGAAATTCCTTTTCATAATATCGGAAGTGAAAAAAGTGAAAACGTAAAAGAAATCGTTTCTGAAAATCAAACATATACTTTTGATCTGTCAAATGGACCTTTGCTCAAGGTAGAAGTTATAAAAGTTAAGAATAATCGGCACCTTGTTTTGTTTAACCTTCATCATATTGTTGGAGATGGTTGGTCGATGGAGATTTTATTGAAAGAGGTTGTAGAAGTATACAATGGTTTAGCAAAATCAGATAATGCAGAATTAATTCCTTTAAAAATTCAGTATAAAGATTTTGCAGTTTGGTCAAATAGTGAAAATAGAAAAGAGCGTTTATCAAAAGCGGAAGCTTTTTGGAAAGAAAAATTAGGTGGTGAAATACCTGTGTTGGAATTGTCTAGCGACTTAGTTCGCCCCAAAGTGAAAACTTATAATGGAGCTTCTTTTGAATATGGTTTTTCTAATAAATTTAGTAAATCTATAAATGACTTCGTTCGGAAACAAGGAGCTACTTTATTTATGGGCTTGATGGCTGGTGTTAATGGTTTGCTCTATAATTATACCGGTCAATCAGATATTATTTTAGGTACTCCCGTAGCTGGTCGAGTACATCCTGATTTAGAAAACCAAGTAGGATTGTTTTTAAATACGCTAGCTATTCGTACAAAACTAGAGCAGTCTTTTTCATTTTTAGATTTACTACTAACTCAAAAAGAAACGCTTCAAAGTGCATATGAACATCAGCACTATCCTTTTGATCAATTAGTTGATAGTTTAAATTTAAAAAGAGATGCCTCTCGATCTGCTTTATTTGATATCATGCTGGTTTTGCATAACCAACAAGATGTTTTCGATCAAGACAAAAGAATGGAAGGCTTAACGATCAAGCCATATAATCAGGTTGCTAAAAACAATAGTCAATTCGATCTTACCTTTTCTTTTTCTGAGAAAGCAGAAAGTATTTCCGTTTCTCTTGAATACAATACAGATGTTTATACTTCTTCTTTTATTGAAAAATTAGCAGCTCATCTTGAACAGTTTGTTATTGCGGGTATCGAAGAGTCAAATAAAAATATAACTCAATTAGATTATTTGTCGGAGGAAGAGAAACAAACTTTATTAGTTGACTTTAACTCTACCCAAGTTGAGTATCCAGTAATGAATAGTTTGGTAGATTTATTGGAACAACAAGCGGAGAAAACACCAGATGCAACAGCTATTATTTTCGAAGAAAAAGAATTTTCTTATCGATTTATTCAAGATAAATCTAATCAGTTAGCAAATTACCTTTTAGAAGAATGCAAGATAGAAAGTGAAGATTTTGTTGGACTTAAATTGCCAAGAGATGAATGGATGGTTATTTCTTTAATGGCCATTCTGAAAGCAGGTGCAACTTATGTTCCAATAGATCCTAAATATCCTGCAGAACGTATTGAGTTTATAGAATCAGATAGTAATTGTAAAGTAACGATAAGTGAGTCTTTGTTAGCACGCTTTAAAGAAGGAGAATATTCATCAAAAGCACCAATGGTTAATATTGATCCAGAACAAATCGCTTATGTGATTTATACTTCAGGATCTACAGGTAAGCCAAAGGGAGTGATGATTAAGCATAGTAATGTAGTCTCTTTAATCCACTGGAGTCAACATGAATTTGCAAACACTGATTTTGATTTGATGTATGCTGTAACGTCATATTGTTTTGATCTTTCCGTTTTTGAAATTTTCTTTCCATTAACAATCGGAAAGAGAATCCGAATTTTAGAAAATGGACTTTTCATTGAAGAGCATTTGCCAAAAGATGAAAAGGTATTGATTAATACAGTGCCTTCAGTTGTTCGAGTATTACAAAGACGAAATGTTTCTTTTGACAACGTTGTTGCCATCAATATGGCAGGAGAACCTGTTCCAATTACTTTGAGTAATGAGTTGGTGAAATTAGACTTGGAAATCAGAAATCTATATGGCCCCTCTGAAGATACAACTTACAGTAGTGTTTATCGAATTCAAAAAGAGCATCAACATTCTATCCCTATTGGAGTTCCAGTTGCGAATACTAAGTTTTATGTTTTATCAGAAAGTTTGCAATTGCAGGCACGATCAGCGGTTGGTGAATTGTGTATTGCTGGAGAGAAATTGAGTAAAGGTTATTTGAATCGCCCCGAATTAACGGACGAAAAATTTATACCTAATCCTTTTGAACCTGGAACGTTAATGTATAAGACTGGAGATTTGGTTCGCTGGATGCCAGATGGGAATTTAGAATTTTTAGGAAGAAAAGATCATCAGGTAAAACTACGAGGGTATAGAATAGAACTTGGTGAAATTGAACATGCATTGCAAGGAGAAAAAGGAATTGATCATGCTGTTGTTTTGATTAAGGAAGTAGTAGCAGATGATAAACAAATAGTAGGATACCTTTCTGGGAATGAAATTAATGCAGAATCTTTACGGACTAATTTATTGAAAAAAATACCAGGGTACATGGTACCTGCTCACTTTGTTTTGCTAGATAGTATACCATTAACTCCAAATGGGAAAACAGATGAAAAGAAGCTCTTAGCTCTTGAAGTAATCGGCACAAGCAAAGAAACCTTTGAAGCTCCTAACACAAAATTAGAAAAGAAGTTAGTAACTATTTGGGAATCGGTTTTAAGTGTTTCAGAAATTGGAGTTAATGATGATTTTTTCAATTTGGGCGGCCATAGTATTAATGCTATAGAACTTTTATCCATTGTACATAAAGAGTTTAATGTGGAAGTGAAATTGGAAGAGTTATTTATGAATCCAACCATTCATCACTTAGCATCTAGTATTGAAAATGTACAATGGGTTCAAGATGTTGACACAAAATTATCTGTTAAAAAAATTACAATTTAAATAACATGGAAGTTACTTCATTAATTAAAGAATTAAGAGAAAATAAAGTAGCAGTTAAATTGGTCGATGATCAATTGGAAGTTTCTTTATTGGGAGATAGCATTACGCCTGAACTTCTAGGAAAATTAAAAGCCAACAAGCAAGGAATGGTAGATTATTTATCTGCAATTTCTTCTTCGAATAATTTTCAGGAAATTCCAAAAATAGCAAAGTCAGAATCCTACTCAGTATCAAATGCACAGCTACGTATTTGGTTAGAATCTCAAGATATAGAAGCTTCGATTGCTTATCATATGCCTTTTGAGATTTACTTGCAAGATGGTTGTAATTTAGATTTTTTAGAAAAATCTATACAATATGTAATCAAAAGGCATGAAATCCTTAGAACAGTCTTTAGGTATAATGAAGATAAAGAACTTAGACAATACATCTTACCTGAAGAGTCAGTTGAATTTAAATTAGGTTGTCAAGACTTTAGTCAAGAAGATCGTTCAGAAGAACAAGCTCAAAAGTTTATTTCGGATTATTCAAACCTGCCTTTTGATTTAAGTAATGATTTACTGATCAAAGCTTCTGTATTGCAGTACTCTGATGACACTAGTATTTTCTTTTGTGTTCTGCATCATAGTATTTGTGACGCTTGGTCTATTCCAGTTTTAAAACAAGAGATTCTTAGTGCATATAGTAGCTTTCAGTCAGGTAAAGTACCTGAACTTCCGGCCTTAAATATTCAGTATAAAGACTACGTATCCTGGAATAAAAATAATTTGGAAGATGAATCTTTGAATACTCAAAAAAGCTACTGGCTTAATCAATTTAAGGATGAAATTCCAGTATTTGACTTTCCTGCTAAAAATGCCCGGCCAACGATTAAAACTTATAATGGACAGACTTTGAAAGCATCCTTTGGATCAGTATTAACTGAAAAGATAAAGGATTATCAACAAGAAAAAGGAGGGTCTTTATTCATGGTAATGCTTAGTACACTTTATGTGATGCTTAGCCGGTATACAGGGAATGACGATCTTGTGGTTGGTAGTCCATTTGCAGCTCGGGAACATGTAGATTTAAAAAACCAAATTGGTTTTTATACCAATACACTAGCACTCCGTAATCGCATTGACGGTGGAGATTCATTTAATAGTTTTTTCGAAAAAGTAAAAAAATCTGTTCTTGAAGCTTACAACAATCAGCAGTATCCTTTTGATCGATTAGTTAAAGATTTAAAACTAAAGAAAGATCTTTCTAGAAATCCTATTTTCGATGTAATGCTTGTTGTATTACCTAGTGACCAAAATACAGTAACTCAAATTGAGCTTGAATCTGAAGATGAAATTGTTGTATTAAAAGCAAACAAAACAAGCAAGTTTGATTTTCTATTTTATGTAGAAGAAACACAAGGAGATCTTGCTTTGAGGATAGAATATAATACAGATATATATGATGAAGAGCTTGTTCGACAGTTTATTGGGGATTACAAAAAAATGACTAATCTTTTATTGTCGAAGCCTAAACAAAGTATGTCAAGTATTAACTATTTACCTGAAACGGGATTAGTTAATTCAACAATAGATTTACAAGAGTATAATTCTCAAACTGTGATGGAGATGTTTGAGGCGCAAGTTGCACGAACACCTGATGCTACAGCACTTTGCTATAAGAATAAGAAATTGACTTATCTTGAATTAAACGAGGAAGCTAATCAAATTGCGAATTATCTTAGAGAACAATATCCACAAATTAAAGGAAAGAATATTGGTGTTTTATTGGGACGTTCTCAGTTTAATGTAACAGCAATGTTTGGGATTTTGAAAGCTGGAGCTTGTTATGTTCCTATTGATATTCAATATCAAGAAGAGCGTAAAAAATTCATTATAAAGGATGCGAAAATTGATGTCGTATTGTCTACTTCTGAAATTGCTGCCTTGTCGAATGTTGAGGTTGTAAAAGTTATCGAACTGGATACTTTTGATTTTTCAAATTGTAAGAAAAATAATCCAACGATATTAAATGAGTTAGGTGAATCTGCCTTCGTAATTTATACTTCGGGTTCTACTGGAAATCCTAAAGGGGTAGCTCAGAC
>CAKZTD010000429.1 GCA_937921595.1 uncultured Saprospiraceae bacterium | reverse complement strand
CATTATTTTATCGGAAAACTTCCTATTGCGATTTTCTTTATGATGCCATTTTTAGCTTTTATTCTGAAAGTTTTATACGCTCGAAAAAAGAACCATTACTTTGTTGAGCACCTGGTTTTCTCTTTTCATTATCATACGTTTGCTTTTATTATTACTTTGGTTTTAGTTTTGTTTGGAGCGTATTTCCATGGACTCCTCATTGCGGCATTAATTGTGAGTATTTTTATCTACCAGCTTATCGCTATGAAGCGGTATTATCGACAAGGTAAATTCAAAACATTCCTGAAATTTTCAATCTTAAACTTCTCGTATATATTTTTGGTTTCCATTTTCTTTGGTCTTTCCGTCGTTATTAGTTTCATTTTATTTTAAACGAGATTTCTTACTTTAAAATAATGCGGCTACAGCGTAGCTGTGTTATTAATTTCTCTTATGGAATGTGCCTACCTATTGCACCCTAACTCTTTTCTTTACATCTTTACAATCCAATATCCAATAAATTTTTACAATGAGTATTTACGATCAATATGAAGCCGTAGTCGGACTAGAGGTCCACATCCAATTATCAACTAAGAGCAAAGCTTTTTGTGGAGATGCTGCTGCGTTTGGTGGAGATCAAAATACTCATATCAGTGCTATTTCTTTGGGGCTTCCTGGTACGCTTCCTAGACTTAATAAAAGTCAAGTGGAATATGCCGTTCGACTAGGCCTAGCTTTAAATTCAAAAATCAATCAACGAAACTTTTTCGATCGAAAAAATTATTTCTATACCGATCTTCCAAAAGGTTATCAGATTACACAGGATAATGAGCCGATTTGTCTTGGTGGAAATTTTGATATTGAAATGAAAAATGGTTCTAGAAATATTCGCATCCACCATATCCATATGGAGGAAGATGCAGGAAAATCAATCCATGATCAGCATCCAAAATATTCTCAAATAGATTTGAACCGCGCTGGTGTTCCTCTTTTGGAAGTAGTCACCGAACCTGATTTCAGATCAGCAGAAGAGGTCGATAATTTCATGACCCAAATGCGACAACTGGTTCGTTATTTAGGAATTTCTGATGGAAATATGGAGCAAGGATCTATGCGATGTGATTGTAATATTTCTGTTCGTAAAAAAGGAGCAACCACATATGGTCAACGCTGCGAAGTTAAAAATATGAACTCCATGCGTTTTGCAAGAAAAGCGATTGAGTTTGAATTTAAAAGACAAATTGATTTGATCGAATCTGGTGGAAAGGTTTTACAACAGACCTTAAATTTTGACGCGGCAACTGGAACAACTTCTCCATTAAGAGACAAGGAAGATGCACATGACTATCGGTATTTTCCGGAACCGGATTTACCTCCAGTTGTTCTTGCCGATGATTATATCGATGCCATAAAAACAGCAATGCCTCCCCTACCTGCTCAATTGAAAAAACAATTTCAGAAAGAACTTGGTCTCAATGAGTATGACACAAACTTACTCACTGAAGATAAATCTGTGGCACTTTTCTTTTTAGATTTTGTAAAAGAATATTCCAATTATAAATCTGCGGCCAATCTAGTCATTAATAAAATATTACCTTTTTTAAATGAAAAAAATATTGCTTTGAGTCAGTTTCCTATTGGGATCAAAAATCTAAGTGCATTTTTAAAATTAATAGATGATGGGCAGGTCAGTTCTTCGATCGCTTACCAACGACTCTTTCCTGAGCTTTTAGAAAAGCCTAACAGCGCTCCTTTAGAGTTGGCTCAATCTCTAAATTTAATTCAATCTTCTGATATTGGGTTTTTAGAAGACCTTGTTCAAAAGACGATAGAAAACAACCCTGATAAAGTTAAAGCTTATCAAAATGGCAAGAAAGGTTTGATTGGTTTTTTTATGGGTGAAGTGATGAAACAGTCTAAGGGAAAGGCAGAACCAAAAGCGACAAATGCTTTACTACGAAAGTATTTAGAAAGTTAGTACAAGCTTTCTCTAATCTAATTTGGCGGACTATTTGTATTTACGTGATTATTACCAACTTAATCTAATCATATTATGAGACAAGTCCGCTCATCAGAAAAGGCTCAGGTTTGCGCCAGTTTAAGACTGGCTCCTGCCAAGACTTATTATGAAAATCCAATCAATAAAATACTCGGAAAATATACAGTAGCTTGGGAAGATGGTCAAGAAAGAATTTGTGTTCGTTCTAGGTTACGTTTACAGGATTTTGAAGGCCATTATTTCCGTCCAAAAGGTTTGAAATATTTACCTAATGTTTTATCAACCTATTTGCAATCTCGTAAAAATTTCATATTAAAAAGACCGATCCCATTTCTGGTGTATGAAGCCATCAATTTTTTGGATTCCGTCTTGAGCCCTAATGCTAAAGTTCTGGAATTTGGAGGCGGTAATTCGTCCTTGTGGTTTTTATCCAAGCAATGTCATTTGACAAGTATTGAGCATTCCAAGCCTTGGATCGATGAAATAAAGCGACACATTACGATCAATCAAAATCAATTTGATCAAGAAACGCTGAAGCAATTCAACTTCTTACAGATGGAAGGTCAAGAAACCTTAGATTATGTAAAAGCGCAAAGCAATGAACTTTATGATGTAATTTTGGTAGACAGTACCGTCGCTTCCAATAATCGATACCATTGCATCAAAGCGGCAATACAAAAATTAAAAACTGGAGGATGGATGATTCTTGATAATTCTGATCATCCTAATAACTGGCCAGCTCAAGAATTTATGAATGCACAGTTTGAACGCGTTCGCTACACCGGTTTTGCACCTATGGGCCTGACCATATCACAGACTAGTTTCTGGCAAAAGAAATAAACAAAGTGATTAGAAGTTAGACTAAAAGGTGCTGACTTCTAACTATGATTTCTCTATCCGTTTGTTAATTCCCCTTTTTTATCATACTTTGGATATTGAAAATCAAACACTTTGGGTATGTCAATCAATATCAACGAACTTACTAAGCTATATTATACAATCGGCGAAGTCGCTGAGATGTTTAATGTCTCCAAATCACTGATCCGATTTTGGGAAAGCGAATTCGATTTATTACGACCACATAAGAATAGTAAAGGTGACCGTCGTTTTACAAAACAAAATATTGAACAGTTCAATACCATTTACCATTTGGTCAAAGAACGTGGCTTTACTCTAGAAGGTGCAAAGAGAGAATTAAAAGCTAACAAGGATAAGATTATTAAAACTAAAAAGACCTTGGATTCTTTGAAGAATATTCGTGGCTTTTTGAATGATTTGAAAGACAGAATTTAGTGTAATAATAAGTGAATTTTTGAATGAGTGAATGGTGGGGGATTTGGTTTGGTATTTTGATGGATTTTTGGCTTATGACTTTCACGCGTACTAACATTCGAAATGAATAAGTAAAGAGATTAAATTTAATACTTTCCTAAAGTTTTGAGCTAGGCTATTCTAAAATTCACTCATTACTTTCCTTCCTTCTTCTTTTTAAAATCCATAATATTCACCGACTCATCGCAAAAGCGATAATCCATTTCCACATTCGAGGCGACGATCACTGTTCGGTTCCCCACATATTCATCAATTAATTTCTGATACCAATCAAAACCTTGCTGATCTAGATTTGTGGTAGGCTCATCGAGCATGAGCAGTTCTGTATTGGAACAAATTGCTAGAACAAGTTTGAGGCGTTGCTTCATTCCAGATGAAAAAAAGCGAACCTCTTTATTTCTAGATTTTGAAAAATCTAATAAATCGATCAGCTCATCTGTTTTTAGATTATTGAGCATTGGTTTAAATTTCAAATGAAAATTGATAGACTCTTCCAAGGTCAATTCTTCAATCACATCAATATAAGGCGCAGCATAGCTGACCGATTGATAGACCTTATCAATTAAAAGTTTAGAACCGTTTTTTTGAAATTCAATTTTTCCTTTGGAAGGTGTGAGATGGCCGCAGAGAATTTTCATTAAGGTAGATTTCCCCGAACCATTAGGTCCAAGGATCGCATATTTGTTGCCTTCTTTAAAGTGGAGATTGACATGGCGAAATATCCAGTCAAACCGATATCGTTTTCCTACGTTATTGAGCAGTAAATCCATTACTAGATTTCTGGCCATTTAATTGTCGGAAACCACGGATAATTCCACGGTCTGCTTTTTCAATAAACCTTAGAATGCTTTCCCGCTCAGGAGAATCAGAAATCTTCGATTGTATTTTCTCAACTGCTTGAGTGGTATTATTTCCTTGAACGTAAAGTATTCTATAGATTTCGTGAATATCGTGAATCTGCTCTTCGGTAAAACCCCTCCTTTTCAAACCGATGAAATTGACACCAGCATAAGAAAGTGGTTCGCGAGCTGCTTTAATATATGGAGGAACATCCTTTCGAACAAGAGATCCGCCACCTACCATAGAGTGAGCTCCAATTCGTACAAACTGATGAACAGCAGTCAAGCCTCCCAAAACAGATTTTGGTCCTATTTCAATATGACCTGCAAGGTTAACACAATTTGCTAAAACACAATTTTCGCGAATGATACAATCATGAGCGATGTGACAATAAGCCATGATCAGGCAATTGTCATGAATTTCAGTACTGTAATTTGCTCGAGTTCCTCTATTTATAGTGCAATACTCTCGAATGGTAACATTATTACCAATTCTGAGAATAGACTCTTCTTCTTTATATTTTAAATCTTGTGGGATAGCGCCAAGGATGGCTCCAGGAAAAACTTTACAGTTTTTACCGATGCGTGTACCGTTAAAAATACAGACATTGGGACCAATTTCCGTACCTTCTCCAATAACAACATCCGATTCAATGGTAACAAAGGCGCCGATTTTTACATTCTCGCCAATCTTTGCTCCAGGGTGGATATTACTTAGTGTGTTAATCATTCAAATTCCTTCTAATAATTTGGGCAGTAAGTTCTCCTTCAGAAACGATTTTATTACCCACATAGGTCGTTCCTTGCATTTGTACAATTCCTCTTCGAATGGGTGACAACAACTCCATCTTTAAAATCATTGTGTCTCCAGGTACTACTTTAGCTTTAAATTTAGCATTGTCAATCTTAATAAAGTAAGTATCCCAGTTTTCAGGGTCTGGAACAGTAGAAAGTGCCAGAATTCCTCCTGTTTGAGCTAAAGCCTCCATCTGTAAAACCCCTGGGAACACCGGATTACCCGGAAAATGTCCCTGAAAAAAGTTTTCATTAAAGGTAACGTTTTTTACACCCACAACGTGTGTAGCAGATACCTCTATTATTTTATCAACTAGTACAAAAGGAAATCGATGTGGTAGCATTTTTTGAATTTCTACTACATCTTTTATCGGCGGTTCATTAGGATCGTACTTAGGTTTGCCCCTCAATTTCTTTTGCTCTTGGTACCGTTTTTTCAACATTCCTGCAAAAACCACATTTGATTTGTGTCCTGGCTTCGTCGCTACTATCTTTCCTTTTATTGGTTTACCCACTAAAGTCAAATCTCCAATCAAATCCAATAATTTATGTCGAGCAGGTTCATTTTCAAAACGTAAATCTACCGTATTTAAAATGCCTTCCTTCTCAACTTTAACACCAGGTTTCCCCAATCTTTTTGCTAATTTCTTTAAAGCTTTCTTATCCATAATGCGGTCAACTATTACAATCGCATTTTCTAGATCTCCACCTTTGATTAAGCCTTCATCCAATAGTTTTTCTAATTCATGTAAGAAAACAAAGGTTCTGGCTGTAGCAATCTCTTTTTTATAATCTTCAATACGTTCTAAAGAAGCATATTGATGACCAAGTGTTGGCGAATCGAAGTCAATCATAGTTGTCACCTGAAAAGTATCAGCAGGTGTTGCCATAAATTCAGCTCCGGTTTCTGGATCTTTATAAAAAATCGTCTCTTCAACTTCATAAAAATCACGGTCTAAATCTTGTTCTTCCAGACCTACACTTTCAATCTTTTCCACGATTTCCATATTACTCCCATCTAAAATAGGTGCTTCTGGACCATCAATTTCAATCAACACATTATCTACTCCCATCCCTAATAAAGCAGAAAGTGCATGTTCAACGGTTTTGACACTAGCTTTTCCACTTTGAATTGTTGTAGAACGATTAGTCGAAACAACTTTGTTTACATCAGCAGCAACAATCGGAGAAGACTCCAAATCGATTCGCTGAAATTTAACACCATGATTGACAGGTGCAGGATTAAAGGTCATCGTCACTTTAGCTCCTGAATGCAATCCTACTCCACTGACAGAAACCGCCTCCTTAATCGTATGTTGTTTCATATTTATTGGTTACGCTTAAATATTCGTGCAAAGATAGGAAAAAGGTGAGGTATTTCAACTGCAAAAGCAGGAATTAAGAAAGGAATCGACGAAAGTTATAAATTGAAGAGTGCTTATTTGGTTAAATTCTTATGTAGCTGTACGAATTAGGATTTGAAACTTAGAACACAAAGGATTAAAAGGTGATTAGACCTTAGGCCAAGTGATTATTGATTATCTTTCAACTTCTCGATTTCTTTTTTCAAATCTGAAATTTGGCGTGAAAGGTCTGGAAGTCTTCTAAAAACTGCATATGATCGGAGGTAATCAGTATAAGGCATGGCAGGAGAACCATAAATAGCAGTTCCTTCTTCCTTGATTGCTTTATTGATTCCACTTTGAGCTTGTACTTTCGTTCCATCGGCAATAGTAATATGACCAACAAAACCTGCCTGGCCACCAATTAGGCAGTTTTTTCCTATTTTAGTACTTCCAGCAATACCTGCCTGAGCAGCTATTGCAGTATTTTCACCGACTTCAACGTTATGAGCAATCTGGATAAGATTATCTAATTTTGCTCCAGCTTTAATCACAGTAGATCCCATTGTAGCTCGATCAATCACTGTATTTGCCCCAATTTCTACTTGATTTTCAATAATTACATTTCCGATTTGAGGCACTTTTTTAAAAGTACCATCTTCCTGAGGAGCAAATCCAAAGCCATCACTTCCAATCACGACATTAGCATGTAAAATACAATCATCGCCAATTTCGCAATCTCGGTATACCTTTACTCCTGGATATAAAATACAGTTTTTACCAATTTTTACATTTTCATCAATAAAAACCTGAGGGTATAGAATACTTCCAGTATCAATAGCAGCATTGTTACTAACAATCGTAAATTTTCCAATGGAAACATCTTCTGCCAATCTTGCAGATGGATTTACAAAAGCTTGCTCATCGACCCCTTTTTGAGCGGGAACTACCTGCCCAAATTGCTCCAATAGCACAGCTACACTTGCATAAACATCTTCGACTCTTATTAAGGTCGCATTGATTGGTTGACTGGGTTTGAAATTCTTCGCAACTAACAATATCGAGGAAGCAGTTGTATAAGCGTAAGACTCGTATTTTCGATTGGACAAAAAACTAATCGTACCCGGCTTTCCCTCTTCGATTTTACTGGGACCGAAGACCTCTACATCTGGATTACCTTCAACAGTACCATTCAATAATTGGCTTAATTCTTTGGCTGTGATTTTCATTGGTGCAAAGGTAAGGACTCTAGTTGATTTATTTTACAATGCTCTGAGAAAGATCATTTAGGTTTTCCTTATCTTTGAGCGATGATGACTACAAAGACATTAACTATAGGAACTCGTGGAAGCCGACTTGCGCTTTGGCAAGCAAATTTTACGCAAACTCAACTAAAAGAATTGGGCATTGATTCCGAGTTGAAAATCATAACAACTAAAGGAGATGCGATTCAGCACCTTAGCTTTGACAAGATTGAAGGCAAAGGTTTTTTTACAAAAGAAATCGAAGACGAATTGCTGAATGGTCAGATCGATCTTGCAGTACATTCTATGAAAGACTTACCAACAACTTCTCCAGAAGGATTGGTAATCACTGCAGTTTCTTATCGGGAAAACCCTTCTGATTTTCTTTTGATCCATCCAGATGCTGTTGCAGAGGATCAAATTTTAAAATTTAAAAAAGGAGCTATCGTTGGTACTTCTTCAGCTCGTAGAAAATCTCAGATTCGAGATATTCGTAATGACATTACTTTAAAAGATATTCGTGGAAATGTTCCAACTCGTATTGAGAAATTACGAAGTGGTGACTTTGATGCGATCTTACTTGCAGCGGCTGGTATACAAAGATTGGAATTGGATCTATCTGATTTGAAAGTGATTAGTTTACACCCTAAGGAATTTGTTCCAGCTCCGGCTCAAGGTGTTTTGGCTTTTCAAACTCGTGCAGAAGATTTGGATACCAGAAGGATTTTAAAAAAACTTCATAATGCAGCTGTTGCTGAAGTGACTAACGTTGAACGTAAAGTACTCCAACTTTTCGATGGAGGCTGTCATATGCCACTTGGTGTTTATTGTGAAAAAGATACAACTGGTAATTTCCATGTTTGGGCTGCGAAAGCGGAAAACTGGGATGGCGAATTGAAACGTGTTCGTTTATCTTCTAGTACAAAATTTGAATTGGCAGAACAGGTGGTAGCGAAGTTGAAGGAGTGAGGAGTGAGTAGTGAGGAGTTTAAGTAAAACCTTATTGCTAAAAAGCTAATTCCGTGAATTAATGAAAACAATATTCATAAGCAGAAATCTGACTAGTACCAGTATCTTTAAAAAAGAACTGGAAGCTGCTGGTTTTACCATTCATGGATTATCTCTGCTTAAGTTTTCAGCCCTAGCCGTTAATAGAATTCCAAAATCTGATTGGATATTTTTTTATAGTAAAAATGGTGTAAAGTTTTTCTTTCAAGGGTTACAAAAAGCTGGTAAAAAAATCCCTAATGTCAAATGGGCTGCTATCGGAAAAGGAACAGGAAAGGCGCTACAAACTAAAGTGCAACAGGTCGACTTTATCGGAGACGGCAATACGCTTAAAACTGCTTCTGATTTTTTAAAATTGGCTCAAGGTAAAACGATCCTCTTTCCGCAAGCACAACATTCCCGCAAGACCATCCAAAATCTTTTGGATACCAATATCATTTCCAAGGAAATCGTAGTTTATAAAAACGAAGCTAAAAAACAATTCAATATTCCGGATTGTAAAATCCTGGTCTTTACTAGTCCTATGAATGCAAAGGCTTATTTCGAAAAACATGAACTCTTTGATGATCAGAAAATTTTTGCCCTTGGGCGAACGACTGCAAAAACATTAGTCGGTTTGGGGATTGAAGATTTCAATGTGGCCGAGGAGCCATCGGAAGAGGCGCTAGTCCGGGAAATTCTTGAGCAGGAGGGATAAGATCGACTACGTCGATAGTGAGGAATGAGGAGTTCGAGCTCTGAACAACTTATTAATATTAGATATTTTTTAAAAAATAATTCTCTTTATGTCTTTAGACTCACTTATCGAAGAATCCAGGATCATGGCCTATTCAGGAAAAGACTATATGGTGATCAAAAAGCACATGAGTTTAAAGGCTGGATCTTCTGAATATTTGAATCTAATCATGCTCAAGGCAGATGAATTTATCGTTGAATATCAATTGGCTCAGCAGGAAAGAGATAAATCAGTTAATTTTATTCTACTCGGTGTATTCTTATTCATATTTGGCCTTTCTTTGAATATCTTCAAAATGATTGACAATGATAATGCTTCGGTATATTTAAATGGTACGATCCTGATTGGTGCCTATCTAATCGTAAAAAATGTAATAACGTTAAGAAAACCTATCGAAGATTTTATTCCAAATCAACAAAAAATTAAAACCCGGAAAGAGCTTTAATTCTTAAAACTCTTCAAATTCATTATTCCTATCAAAGCCTCCTGTTACGAGAGTATAAATCCATGTAACATCAGTCAAGATCAAGCCTTTTTTTACTTTTTTTTAAAGTTTTTTCACACTTCAAACCACTCGTAAACCACTATCTAACAGGCATTTAACATCTTAATTACAATTTCAAAGTCTTTTGTAA
>CAKZTD010000428.1 GCA_937921595.1 uncultured Saprospiraceae bacterium | reverse complement strand
TTGGGAAGAAAGATAATGCTCCCAAGGAATAAATGTTTGGACATTTGAAAAACTCGAATTTTTAGGGAAATCTTTAAATACGCCAGATATTTGTAAGTCAGAAATTGCATCGAATCGGATTGTTTTTCCAAAGGCTTGCTCAGTTCCAAATATAATTTTTGCAGTAGACTCAGAGATGACAATAGAGTTTGGGTTTTTTAAAACATTTGCTTTACTACCTTCTATTAAATTCAATGAAAACATCTCTGGAAATGATTGTTCTACGAACATTCCATTTTTCAATATTCTTTTTTCATTGTATGAAAGAATATGTTGAGAGTTCCAGGAAGTTAGTGACAATGCTTCAAAATCAGAACCATATTTTTCTTCAATAACAGGACGAATGGGGAGCGCCATTGCGTCATCCGTATAGATTTCATTGTTGATGGTTCCATTAAGATAAACCTGAGCTAATCGGTCGTAGTTTCCATGAGTTTTATTAAAAGACAATTCATCCTTAAGCCACAGTCCAATCATTAAAGCTACAGCCATACCAATAGCCAATCCACCGATATTTATGAATCCAGTAGTTTTGTTTTTGAGGAGGCTCCTCCAGGCTATTTTGAAATAATTTTTAAGCATTGGCTCTTGTTTTTGAATTTTTTACGTCTCCTTGTTTGTTCAAAATTTCAGTAGGGTTCATTCGTGAAACTTGAAATAGTATTTTTACTTTTCTTTGGTGACGGTAAAATCAAACCACTTAGGGAAGTTAATTTCCGTAAAAAGAAAATTTTCATAAAAAGTTTGATTCTGTACATTTACAGAGACGACCCAGGTTTTTGAATTATTCGGTTTTAAGAGATTCTACAGGGTTTAATAAAGCAGCTTTTACACTTTGGTAACTCATGGTCAAAATGGCGATACTGATAGCAATCAAACCTGCTAAAGCAAAATACCACCATTGTATGTCGATGCGTTCTGCGAATCCATCTAGCCAGTTATTCATCAAATACCAACAAAGTGGAATCGCGATAAGTAAGGCGATAAAAATTAATTTAATAAAGTCTTTGGAGAGCATGGTAACGATGCTTGGGATCGATGCTCCAAGTACTTTTCGGATTCCAATTTCTTTCTTTTTGCGTTCCGCAACAAAAGCGATTAATGCAAACAATCCAAGACAAGAAACTAAAATGGCTAAGCCTGAGAAAAGGGAGAAAATTTTTCCAAAAAGTGTTTCAGAATTATATTGCTGATCATAGTGATCATCTAAAAAGAAGTAATCAATTGGGTTTTGAGAAAATAAACTTTTCCAAATACTTTCTACACTTGCCATGGTTTGGCCAATCTCTTTGGTATTCAATTTTACTGAAAAATAATCAGGTGAAAATCGTTCCCCAAATCCACGGAGAATCATTGGTTCCATAATAGATTTTGGTGCTTCGTGATGGAAATTTTTAACTACTCCAACTACTTTTAGTTTGTCACCCCAGAAATTAATTTCTAAACCTAGTGCCTCTTCTGGAGTTTCAATTTGAAAAACGTCAACAGCTAATTCATTTAGAATACAAGAATTTTGATCGTTGCCCATTTCTTTAGATAATTTACGGCCTGCAACTAATTCTATATCATAAGTGTCTGCATAATTAAAATCTGCGCACATGGCATGGAATCCAAAATTCTCTTCATCATTTCCCCACTTTGATGCACCGACGGTCATTCCAAAAGGTTGTCCAGGAACCGAAGTTGAGTTGGTTACATTTTTTGCTACAGATAATTTTTCAAGCTGTTTTCTGAATGTTTTTGCTTTTGCTGTAAAAGTAGAATCAGTAACGATAGGTCTTTTTATAACTAAGGTTTGCTCAATATCTAATCCTATTTTTTTATCCTTCATAAAATCCAGCTGAGTATAAATGATTATCGTACTGGCTATTAAACCAACTGAAGCAATAAATTGGAAAACGACTAAGCCTTTCCTCATCCAGTTTCCTCTGTTCTTTTTTGACTGATTAGAGCTACCTTTTAAAACATGAATGGGCTTGAAAGAGGATAATAAAAAAGCAGGATAAAGCCCAGTCAATAAGGTGCCCAAAAGAAAGACTGCCAATACGACTGATAATAATCCTAGGTTTGAAAAAATGGACATTGGAATGTCTTTGTCAATGAGGTTGACAAACCAAGGAGCTAAAACTTGTGCGAGTAACAAAGCCGTTAAAATGGCAATAATATTCATTAATGCGGCTTCGACCATGAACTGTCGAATCAATGAACTTCGGTCAGAGCCAATTACTTTTCGAACACCAACTTCCTTAGCTCGTAATTCTGAACGAGCGGTAGAAAGGTTTACATAATTAAACCAAGCGATGATTAAAACTAAACTGCCAATGAGAAATAAAAAATTTACTGCATTCCCATCTCCTGGAGGTTCTGTTTCAAAAAGTAAATTGGAATTTAAATGAATATCGTTAAATGGTTGTAAATGGAAAACAACAGATTCACTAGTTTCTTTATCATAAGTTCTTTCCATCACAGCAGGAATTCTAGATTCTAAATCTTTCCAATCCGTTTGAGATTTTAATTTTAAATAAGATAAGAATCCATCCCAGTAAGGGCCAGTTTCTGTGTTGTTGTTATCACTATTAAAAACATCAGAGTAAGTAATGTAGGAAAGGAGGATATCAAATTTTATATGAGAGTTTTGTGGAGCATCTTTTATGATTGCTGTTATTTTATAATCGGAATCATTATTTCTATTCAGGGTTTTTCCAATAGGATCTTCATCACCAAACATTTTCTTAGCTACGGATTCTGTGATGACAGCAGAGAAAGGCTCGCTAAGACAAGTTGCTGTATTTCCTTTAGCCAACGGGAAGGAAAAAATATCAAAGAGAGAAGGCATGACAAAGTAAACTTTCTCTGGTTGGTAGGTTACTTCGTTTTTATCTTTTCGCTTATAAATGGCATCTCCGGATTTAACTAATTTTACATAGTTTTCAACTTCTGGAAAGTTCTTTGCAATGACTGGCGCAGCACAAGCGGCTCCTGCAGCAAACTTCATAAAAGCAACACCATCTTTCACTCGATCTGTACTTACTCGATAAACATCGTCTGTATTTTCGTGAATTTTATCATAGTTTTTTTCATAAGCAACGTATTGCCAGATGAATAAAACAGCAACCATTCCAACGACTAATCCGGTGAAATTAATTGCAGATATAAATTTATTTTTTAGAATATGTCTCCAAGCTATTTTGATGTTGTTTTTTAGCATTTTTTTCTTGATTTAGTGATGGTAATGACCAGCCAGAAATAGGTAAATACACTATCTGGTAGAATAATTATTTAAACATCAATCTTTTATAAAAAACTTAAAAAGGGCTGCTTTTTGCTAAAGAGCAAAAAGTGGATATTTATTTATGAGATAATATTCTCGCTGATTTCTTGTCGAGTAATCCGATCTTCTTTTATAAATCCATCCTGTAATTCGATGACTCTACTTCCGTATTCGGCGTATTTTTCATTGTGGGTTACCTGTATGATCGTCATGCCTTCGCTGTGTAATTTTTTGAAAAGGTCCATGATGATTTCACCTTGCGAAGAGTGTAAGTTTCCGGTTGGCTCATCAGCTAAAAGTAATTTTGGATTAGCTATGATCGCTCTGGCAACACCGACTAATTGTTGTTGCCCACCTGATAATTGACTAGGAAACAAATCTCTTTTTGCCACCATATTAAATTTGTCCAATACCTCTGCGATTTTTGATTGTCGTTCGGCTTTAGGAACTTTTCGGTAGAGTAGAGGAGTCTCAATATTTTCATAAACCGTCAATTCGTCAATCAAGTAATAAGCTTGAAAAACAAAGCCCATATAATGCTTGTGTAGTTCATGACGTTTACGTTCTTTTAATTTGTGAACCTCTTCATCGAAAAAATGATACTCTCCATTATCTTGATCGTCTAGCATTCCAATGATATTCAAGAGTGTACTTTTTCCTGCTCCACTAGGTCCCATGATGGTAACGAATTCGCCTTGTTCAATTTCAAGGGATACATCTTTTAAAACCCAGTTTTTTTGAGCTGCGTTTTTATGGAAGCGTTCTATATTGGTAAGTTTGATCACGATTGTTTTGGTTTAATAGCGTTCAATAATTCAAATAAGTTATCAAGTTAAAAAGGGAATAAGTAAAAAAAGAATCCAGTGTATTGCTGACTTGCTGGCTTATTTATTTGTTCGCTTTTTATTACAAATACTGTCTTACAACATTTTCTGTAACGACTTGGCCATCAAGCATTCGAATAATTCTGTTCCCAAATTCAGCACAATATTGCGAGTGAGTTACCATAAGAATTGTCGTTCCAGTAGAATTTAGTTCGGACAATATTTTCATCACTTCATCACCATTTGAGGAATCTAGATTTCCTGTTGGCTCATCCGCAAGAATTAATTTAGGTTTGTTTACGATGGCTCTAGCAACGGCAACTCTTTGTTGTTGTCCACCAGAAAGTTGTTGCGGAAAATGCTTTGCACGGTGCATAATATTCATGCCTTCTAAAAGTTCTTCAACTCGTTTTTTACGATCAGCAGAAGGTACTTTTGTATAAAGCATTGGCAGTTCTACGTTTTCATAAACGGTCAATTCATCGATTAGATTAAAGGACTGGAAAACGAAGCCGAGGTTATGCTTTCTGACGTCAGAGCGTTTTCTTTCTGGAAGACTTCCAACTTCAGATCCATTGAAATAAAAATGACCACTAGTAGGATTATCAATCATCCCAAGGACATTCAATAAAGTAGATTTACCACATCCCGACGGTCCCATAACGCTAACGAATTCACCTTCTTTGATTTCGATGTTAACTTCGTTTAGTGCAGTGGTCTCTACATCGTCTGTTTGGTAGATTTTGATGAGATTTTCTGTTTTTATCATGATCTATAAATTATTTGTTAATTATTTATTTGTATGAAAGAGCAATAAATAGCTTTTGAAATAACTCAACTTTTAAATGGAGCGGTATTCGGCATTAGAAGAGCCCGAAAACCTAATACTGAATGCCGTTTTTTCTTTGCTTTTAGTAAGTTGAAAACTAATATTACTTTAAACCTGATTGACATTTATTTTCCTATTTTAAAACAAGGACATCTTTGTCTCCAAAATTATCATAGCTAGAAACGATTACAACATCTCCATTATTCAAGCCATTTACAACTTCGTAATAATTTGGATTTTGATTCCCGAGTCTGACATCTTTTTTAATGGCATTTCCAGTTTGAGGATCGATTACATAAACCCAGTTCCCTCCAGTCGTCTGATAGAAACCACCTCTTGCTAGAAGTTGACTTTCTTTGTCAGCGCTAAGTTGTAGTTTTACAGAAACACTTTGACCTCTTTTGATACCTTCTGGAAATTCATTTTTGAAAACCATATCTACTAGAAAAGCGCCATTGCTTACCTGAGGATAGATCTTTTTGATTTCCATAAAATATCGAGTACCTGCAAATTCGAAAGAACCTTCCTGATTAAGAAAAACTCTAGAGATATAGAATTCATCGATTCTAACTTGTATTTTGAAATTATTGAGATTGTCAATTGATGCGATGTTCTCTCCGGTATTTACTAGTTCTCCAATTTCTAAATTTAATCCAGAAATTTGACCAGTAATAGGAGCTTTTAAGGTTAAGTTATCCAAGCTTTTTTTAGTGATGACCAAGTTACGTTCCATGAGATCAAGAGACGCTTCCATCTGGATTTTCTGTAACTCCTGATAAACACTATCTTTCTCGATTCTTGATTTTAATAATTTCTGACGACGAAGATAATTTTCAAACTCGTCAACCATTTCTTCATAATCAATAGCAGCAATGATTTTGTCTTCATATAGCTGCTTGTTTCTTGCCAGTCTTTTTTCTGTGAGGTCAATTTGATATTCAACATCAAGGGCTTGTTCTTGCAGATTCAAGCTTTGCTGCTCCATCATTACAGAAGTTGTCCGGATCGAATTTATTTGAGAAATTACGTTTGCTTCTTGATTTAAAGTATTTAACTGAAGATCAGGATTCGAAAGCGTAAGGATCGGTTGTCCTTTTTTGACCATCGCTCCATCTTCGATAAATTTTTCTTCAACTTTTCCTCCTTCAACCGCATCGATGAAAATAGTTTTGATCGGTTGTACAACTCCAGTCACTGGAATATATTCTTGAAAAACGCCATTATGAATGGTATCCAGCATCAGTCGCTCCGTTACGACATTTAATTTGGAAACACCCGCATTTTTATATGAAGTCGTCGCGAAATATCCAACCGCTAAAAGTAGGGCGGATGCGACAGTTATTTTTTGCCAGGTAAATTTCTTCTTTTCGATTTTTCTATCCATTTCGGTAATATTGTGATTCGTGATTGAGTGATTTCGGAAATATAAATCCATACACTACTAAAATACTATGGGATAGCTGTGCCAAAACTTATGTCTCCTGATAATCAATGTTTTATATTCATTTATTTTTATAAATTAAAATGAATTGTTCATGAACGTACAATTAGGTGTTCATTTTCGGACAGTAAATTATATATTAGAGGCAACGAATTGGATTTATGACTGTCATTAGAGCATGTTAAGGATTTAGTAAATGGCCAACACCGCGTAATTATTTGATTATAATTCGTTTTAAAAATCCTCATTTAGCTTTAACTAATTCCCGGTTTTTATGTCTCGCCTAATCGAATAGTTGCTATTTTTCGACACAAAGACCAATTTTTTAACATGCTCTTAAAGTCAGTACATACTAAAAAATCAGAAAACAAAACATGACCAAATTAAAGGATTCTACAGTACTTATTATAGATGACGAAGAAGATATTTTGTTTACACTCAAAATATTATTGAAAAATCATGTCGGCCACGTTTTTACAGAGTCAAATCCATTTCACCTTCCGAGATTGATCCGTCAACATCAGCCTGACCTTATTCTATTGGATTTAAATTATCGAACGAATACTCATACAGGAGAAGAGGGTTTGAGTTGGTTAGAAAAAATAAAAACGCTAAGCCCTCGAACTGAAGTGATCATCATTACGGCGCATGGAGATGTCGATATTGCAGTAAAAGCTTTAAAGCAAGGAGCAAGTGATTTTATTGAAAAGCCTTGGCATAATGAGAAATTATTATCGACAGTCAAGTCTACTTTAGAATTGATTTCTTCTAAAAAGGAAATTCAACAACTTGAAAATACGAGAGAGCATTTGGCGAATCAACTCAATGCAATCAATGGCGAAATGGTAGGAGCTTCGAAGGTGATGGAGACCATTTTTAGGACGATCAATAAAGTTGCTGGTACGGATGCCAATGTTTTAATTCTTGGCGAAAATGGTACGGGAAAAGAAATGGTGGCCAGAGCAATTCACCAAGCGTCAAAAAGAAATAAAGAAGTTTTTGTAAAAGTCGATGTTGGTTCCGTTGCGGAATCTCTAATTGAAAGCGAATTTTTTGGCCATAAAAAAGGAGCGTTCACCGATGCTCATGAAGATCGAATTGGTCGTTTTGAAGCGGCTCAAAATGGAACATTGTTTTTAGATGAAATAGGAAACCTTTCTCCGGCTGCTCAGAGTAAATTCTTATCAGCGATTCAAAACATGGTCATTACACCTATTGGAACGAATCAGGCGGTTGCGGTAAATTTCAGATTGATTTGTGCGACGAATGAAATGCTGAATGAGATGGTTCAGAAAAGGAGCTTTAGGCAAGATTTGTTGTATCGGATCAATACGGTTGAAATTCATGTTCCACCACTTCGAGAACGGATTGGCGATATTCCAATTCTTGTAGATTATTTTATAAAAACCTTTAAAGAGAAATACGGAAAAGAAGATTTGTCTATTTCCCCAGATGCTTTAAAGAAACTAGAAATGCATGATTGGCCAGGAAATATCCGTGAGCTTCGGCATTCTTTGGAACGTGCAATTATCTTATCTGAGACAGCAGAATTGATGCCTGAGGATTTTAGATTTTCAGATTCTGATGATCTTGATGAAGGGACCGATTCCTCTGATTTGAATATTGAGCAGATGGAAAGGAAGTTGATTTTGCAAGCTTTACAATTGCATAAAGGGAATATTACGAAGGCTGCGGAGGATTTGGGATTGACGCGGGCTGCGCTTTATCGGAGATTGGATAAGTTTGGGTTGCAGTGAAAAAAATGGGACACAGAGCTCACAAAGAAGACACAGAGTTCACGAAGATGGCCTAATATATTTTTAAATTGTGATCTCAGTGTTTCCTCTATATTCCTTTGTCAAAAACGTATCTAAGTAAAAGCTAAAAAACCAATGTTTAGAAATTTCAAAATACAAATTCTCCTTTACTTGATAGGCATACTATTGGTCAGTATGAGTGCCGGATACACCTACTTCGTTATTGACGCAAAAATATACCTGATATTTCTTATCCCAATAACTGCCATTTTAATTTGGCAAATGTTTAACCTTATAGATAAAACGAATCAAGAAGTTGCCAGCTTTTTAGCGAATATAAAATACAATGATTACGCAGTCCGTTTTTCTGAATCAAAATCCATTGGAGATTCATATCAGGATTTGCATAAATCGTTTAATCTGGTGAATGAAAAATTTAGAGATATTCGATCAGAAAAGGAGATACAGTTTCAATATTTGCAAGCCATCGTTGAACATGTAGATACTGGATTGATTTGTTTTAATGAAGAAGAAAAAACGGTTTTAGTAAACAAAGGTCTTCAAACTTTATTGCATAAATCTTATTTTCCAAATTTCAAATCTATCAATCAGTTTGATGATTCTCTTTATGAAGCGATGAAAGATATTGAGCCAGGTGAACGGAAACTGGTGAAGTTGGTAGTGAGTAATCAGATCGTGCAATTAGCGGTAAGGAAAACCATTTTACAATTAAAAGATGACGCTTTACATTTGTATGCCTTGCAAAATATCCATGCAGAACTAGAAGAGCAAGAAGTTGAAAGTTGGCAAAAATTGATTCGTATTTTGACTCATGAAATTATGAATTCTATTGCTCCAGTGGTTAGCCTTTCTGAATCTGCAAATACTTTGATGGAGCAAAATGAAAATTTATCTGAGGAAGATGAAAAAGATATTAGGAAGAGTATCGAAGCCATTTATCGACGTAGTGCTGGTTTGTTGCACTTTACGCAGACCTATCGACAATTAACAAAAATACCTCCTCCGAAATTTCAAACTTGTGATCCGGGGGAGATTTTGGATAGAGTTCTTACCTTGCTCAAAGCAGATTTGGAAGCTAAGAAAATACCCGTGGAACGTTTGTATAAAGATGGAAGATATGAGGCACAGTTGGATCCTGATTTGATGGAACAAGTTTTTATCAATCTGATCAAAAATGCGATGGATGCCTTGGAAAGAATTACTGATCCAAAATTAAGCATTCATCTTTTTAAAAGCCTCGATGGAGAATTAGAAATTCAAATTGCAGATAATGGGCCTGGAATTCCAGACGATGTTTTAGACAAAATATTTGTTCCATTTTTTACAACCAAAAAGGAAGGAAGTGGAATAGGTCTAAGCCTTTGTAGACAGATTATTCAAATGCATAAAGGAAGCTTGTCTGTTTTTTCTAAAGAAAATAAAGGAACGATTTTTACCTTGAAAATATAGCTTTTTAGAACAAACCATTACGATCTATGATTATTCGTAATGAATTAGTAATTAGTGCTTTACTTATTGTTCTGCATTGGAATGAGCGAATGAATAAGTGAGAGAATATTATGGAAAGTCCATAAGTCCTCAGCTTGTTTTTTTACATTTTGGAGGATATATTCACTCATTTATAAATTTACTCATTCGCTCATTTTTAAATTGGATTCCAATTTTTTCTAGCTCGGTACATAAACCTTATACTGGTAAGTTATAATAATTTCCTCGCCTGACTTTATCGACGTTTCCCAACAAACAGTATTGATTTTATTTGGACCATTCGGAGTAATTCTTTCTGCCTTTAACCATTTTTTTGAACTTTCTAATAGCTCACCATTGATGGTTCTTCGAACATTTAAATCAATGTCTTTCTCTTTGTAATTCTTGATTTTTACTTGACCTTCTACAGTGACCAAATCGTAATAATAATTACTATTATTTTGGTGTTTTAAAACTCTCTTTTCGCGAGAAACTTCCTTTTCAGCATGCTTGATTTTTACATTTGGAGCCTCTGTTAGTTTGACAAATGAATGCCCTTTTATTGGCGTATAGTTTAGCTGATCCTGACTAATTGGTTTTTGATCCTTGGTGCCTTTTACAACCATTGCAGATCCTGTTGTCCATGGAAACTCTGTGTCATTATTTACTTTTACAGAATGATAAACTCGATTTGCATTGTCCGGAGAAAAGAGAAATGACTGTTGGAAATTTCTTTGGTTGGCATTATTTGCCGTGATGTTGCATTCATAAATATGCGAGATGTCAATCTTCTTAGAAAAAATAGGGTAGTGGCCACGGCCTCCTTTTTTGAGACTGAAGTTTTTTAAATTATAAAAAAATAAATCCTCTTCGGCACTTCCGGTCACTTGGTTGGCTGTAACACTTATCTCTGATAAAGATTGAACATCTTCCTGGATGGCATAAGCATTTGTTGTTTGAGCTCTCATTGCATTTGAAAAACCTTGGTTAACAGCTGGAACATAAGAGTTGTAAAAATCAACTAAAGAACTTAGGCGATTTGCAAACCTGAAATTTGGAACACCAACGACGAAATTTATATCCGTATCTTTTATGTCTTCTGCGCTATTGACCACTTCCGCCCTTAAAGTTAATTGTGCTGTTTCGTCATCGATAAGCTCAATCAAATATCCAGGAGTCCAACTCAAACCATTTTGCAAATACATGATATCGACATTTTGTTCTGCTTTGTTATTATCGAAATTGAATTGTAAAATTGGTTTGTTTTGTAAGAACTTAGTTTCTAAAACCTGATTAGGTTTTTCTAAATATTCTATCCGACGAATTTCACTAACATTCAGAGTCAACCACATAGAGTCTGTTCGGAAGGTCAGGATATTACCGACGATAAATTGTTCAGGAATAAGTGCTTTATCATCAGTAGGTTTAGCAATTTTTTCTACTTCCTCGACATAGCCATCAATGATGTCGTCTTTGCCAATATGAAGGCGTAATTTTTTGCCAAGATTAGCGCTTAGCATCTGAGCGAAAGTCGTAGTTCGAGTCTTATTGCTTTCAGCAACCTGATCATTAAAACTACTGACAAATTGTAGTTCATCACTTGGAGATTGTATCCAAAAAGTTCCGAAAAGAGCAGATGGAATATTTTTGGTGATTCGATAAGTTTTATCCTTTGTTTTGACTTTTCCACTTTTTAGATAGAAAGCTGATCCATTTTTAAAAAGAGAAATTGACTTCGTTTTAAAATCTTTATTGGCATCTTGAGTATATCCTAAGCTTAGGATTAAGAAGCTGAAAAGCGTTAAGCTGATAATTTTTTTCATTTCTAATTATTTTTTGAATGTTGTGAT
>CAKZTD010000427.1 GCA_937921595.1 uncultured Saprospiraceae bacterium | reverse complement strand
TTATCAAAATCCGCTTTTCAAAGAAATCAGTTTACCAATTTTAATTGGACGACTAAATATTTGACGGATGATTTTTTAAATTTTGCAGATCAGTTTGAACTTGGACTTGAAGTTTTTGAAGAAGCTAGAGATATTGATAATGCGGCTGATTTTAAAATAGCGATTAAATCACTTTCCAAGTTTGACGTTTTAATAAAGACTTTAAAGAATGTCCTTTTTACTCTTGAAAAAAGGATTTTTCTTTTTAAAAATAAAAGCTACAATCTTTCCTTTCTTAGGTGCACTGCTCTACGTGGACCTCCGGTTTTGCGCTAATGCAAAAACGGAAAATTAGAAAATCACATTTATAATAATACAGAATTGGTTCGCAACATGATTTGCCAAATCTCCTAGTTTGAGATGGTAAAGTTTGTTGTCCATAAAATATAATTTTCAATATCATGAAAGAAAAGCACGAAGAAGTTCAAGAATATTACGGTAAAGCATTAAGTACTTCTGAAGATCTAAAAACAAATGCCTGCTGTACTTTTGAAATACCTCCAAAATATATTAGAGAAGCCCTCAAAAATATCCATGACGAGGTAATGAGTAAATATTACGGTTGCGGCTTAGCGATTCCTGCAAAACTAGAAGGCTTACGAGTATTGGATTTGGGATCGGGTAGTGGTAGAGACTGTTATATTTTATCTCAATTGGTGGGTCAAAAAGGTACTGTTGTCGGTGTGGATATGACGGATGAGCAATTAGATGTAGCGAACAAACATATTGATTATCATACTGAAAAATTTGGCTATGAATATTCAAATGTCAAATTCCTAAAAGGTAATATGGAAAAATTGGAGGAATTAAATTTAGAACCTGCAAGTTTTGATTTGATCATTTCTAATTGTGTGATTAACCTAGCGACGGATAAAGAAAAAGTGCTTAGAGATGCTTTTAATCTTTTGAAACCAGGAGGCGAAATGTATTTCAGTGATGTATATAGTGATCGTCGAATTAGCAAAGAATTACAAGACGATCCGGTGTTGTGGGGAGAGTGTTTAAGTGGTGCTTTGTATTGGAATGATTTTTTGAGAACAGCTAAAACAGTTGGTTTCACCGATCCACGATCTGTGAAAAATAATCCAATCACTATTGAGAATGAGGAAGTTCAGGAGAAGTGTGGGAACATACAATTTTTCTCAGTTACTTACCGACTTTTTAAAATTGATGGCCTGGAAGATGAGTGTGAAGATTACGGACAGGCGGTTGCTTATAAAGGAGGAATTCCAAATAATGCGACTAGTTTTGACTTGGATGATCATCATCATTTTCCGATTAATAAAGTGATGACCGTTTGTGGTAATTCTTATAAAATGTTACACGATACTCGATTCAAAGAGTACTTCGAATTTTATGGAACATGGGATACACACTACGGAGTTTTTGAAGGGTGTGGAGGAGCAATGCCCTTTAACTCAGAAGACGCTGAAGCTGGAAGTTGCTGCTAGCAAAATCAAGACTCAATTTAAAAAAAGTAAAAGCCGAAGATCTTAATTGATCTCCGGCTTTTCTATTTATTGCTTTGTCTCTCTTTTCTATTTTACTAAAAACTTATGCGTCTTGATTTCGTTTTTGGAATCAATAACTCTGATGAGGTAAAAACCACTTTCGAAAGCAGAAACATCAAAGCGTTCAATGTTATCATTTATGTTTTCTTTTATGATCAATCTTTGTCCAAGTACATTATAAATCTCAATGCTTTTTATGGTCTCAGAGAATCCATTTAGATCGATGTTGATATAATCAAATGCCGGATTAGGATATGTATGAATCGTTTCATTTTTAATAGGATTATTCGCTATTGATTCTACCTCCAAATCAGAAGTGTTTTCTCCATGTGCAATTTCAACAGCCTCTAATTGATAATCCATTGTATAAGTAATCGCAGGACCAATCAATGCCTGACCACCTGTAGGATCACCTGTAATCACAACTGCATCGATATATACCTGATCATTGTTTCCCGAAGCATCTGCCTGAAAACGGAATTGTGAATTAGATGCAAAATTATAATTCGCACTGTTCAATGTAACGGTAGCCGTGTAGTAATTACCATTTACAAAATCCACATTTCTTACATAGGTCGCAACAGTTGTCCAGCTCGATCCATCAAAATATCTCAACCAGAAATCCTCAGAATTTTCAAAACTGTGTGGGTAAAAACTAAATGCTACTTCTACAGTATTAAACGAAGTAAGGTCGAAGTTTTCAGAAGTCATTGAAGATTTTGTTCCAGAATTATCTCTTAATCGAATTGAATAAGATCCTTCCGATGATCTAGATCCACTGTATCGAGCAGCATCACTTCCACCGTCAATCCAGTTATCCCAACCTGATTCGAAGTAACCTTCATGTAAAACAGTCGGGCCACCAGCAGGAGTATCCGTTGTAACAGATTGATTACTACTTGCAGCTGATTCGTTTCCAGCAGCATCAATAGCGGTGACAAAAAAGATATAGGTAGAAGAAGCGGTTAAACCAGAAATTGTAGTTGATGTACCCGTTGATGTAGAAACATTAACTCCATCTTGATAGATGTTATAACCTGTTACACCGATATTGTCGGTCGAAGCATTCCAAGAAAGGTCTGTACTCGTTTCCGTTGTATTCGAAGCTGTAAGGCTTGTTGGAGAAGAAGGAGCTTCTGTATCTGCAGGAGTATCCGTTGTAACAGATTGATTATTACTAGCAGCAGATTCATTACCCGCAGCATCTAATGCCGTAACATAGAAAACATAATTAGTAGCCGCTGTCAAACCATTAATTGTTGTAAAAGTTGTTGTAGTTGTGGAAGCAAAAATTCCATCTTGGTAAATGTTATATCCAACCACTCCAACATTATCATTGGAGGCATTCCAATTTAGATCCGTAGAAATTTCTGTTGTATTAGAAGCAGTCAAAGTTGTAGGTGCTGTCGGAGCTTCTGTGTCCCCTGCAGGAGTTTGTGTTGTGACAGAAACCGAATTACTTGCTAATGATTCATTAGCTGCAGCATCAATCGCCGTTACATAAAAACTATAAGTCGTTGATGGGGAAAGACCACCGATTGTTGCATTGGAAGTAGAAGCATTAGTCGTAAAAACAACAGAGCCATTTTGGTAAATTTGATAGCCAGTAACAGCAGTATTATCTGTTGATAAATTCCAAGATAAATTTGTAGTTGTTTCAGTAGTGTTGGAAGCCGTAAGATTTCCTGGAGCAGTAGGAGCTTCCGTATCTTCGCCATTACATCCCAACCAAATTGCAGCGACATATTCCGGATGATCGATAAAAGGATTTCGGTTTTGTTGATAAGTGAAAACGGTATTGTTTCTATCGATTTCTTTTGCACTAACGGGGTCTGCATTATGCCAGTCGATCAGCATGTCAATCGCCCATTGCTCTAAACCAGGATAAGCCAATCCATCCATTACCGCATCAGATTCAACTGTATTGTTTTCCCAACTTGCAATCTCATTTTCGTATCGAGTCAACATGTAAAAGTAATTTCTAGCGAAGTCACCTTTGTAGGCATCGATTGGTTCGAAAACATTTCCACCATATCCAGGAATGCTAATTGCAGAAGGTCCAAGTTTACTTCCGTTGTTGGTGATTTGAGATTCAGCACCTGCTTGGACGATGCCATAAGGATTATTATTTCTAACACCATTGATCCAACCATCAACCGGGACGACAACAAAAATGTCTGTATACTGAGCTACATTTGTAGCACCTCCCCACCATGATTTTGGAAAAGAGTGCTCGCGATTGTAACAATCTCCTTCAGTGCTGTATGTTCCACATTGTTCATTCACAAAAGTAAATTCATTTTCAGAAGCATCTGGATTATCAGAATACATATCCCAAACGATAACTTCATTTCCATTATCATTTAAATGATCATCCGTATCTTGATAGATGGTCCATAAATTAGCATAGCTAAATTCTACGTGATCTTTAATAATGTTATAAAGTACAGTTTTTAAAGCTGCGCAAGTTTCTCCATTTACACTTGCATAATAATCTCCATTATTATCTTCATTGGTCGTTGCAGTTCCTGTCAAAGGATTGGTGTTTAAATAATCAGGGCCACCAACACAATTATCATTACCAGAAAAAATAAAGAAATAATAAGGCGTATTTGCTGCCAAGCCACTTGAAGTAAACATACTGCTACTGCTGTATTGAATCACTTCGCCATTTCCAATCGTGTTGCCTGCGGAGTAATTGACTCCGTCAATAGGATTTGCTGAAAGGCTACTACTTGTACTTTGAACTACTAAATATTTATCTGCTGTAGCACCCGTAAAAGTTGCTTGAATAGAATTAGCTGTAATTGTCCCAAAAGATAAATTGCTTGATTGAGCAGTAGGCTCCACACAGTTGTTTGTGTTTCCTGTTGTCGTAATCGAAATATCATCCAAGGCGAATTCATCTCGGCTTCCGCTTCCTCCAGCATCCGTACCTGACCACTTAAAATAAAAAGAAGCTCCAGGAGCTAAAGCAAGATTGGTCAATGAAATACTTTTATTATTTGCGGTCCAAGATGGACTTCCGTCAGCATTCGAAGGAGAAGTTAAAGAGGCCGAACTGACTGTGGTATAATTTATATTATCAGTAGAATAAGAAAAGTTAAAAGAGTTTGCTCGGTTTTGATCATTATAAACATAAACCGTATAATCAATATCCATATCATCAATGGAGGTCGATTGATTGTTGACGATTTTTAAACAAATAGCTCCCGGTGTCCAGTCACTTCCAGTTGGTTGTATTCCAATAGCTTTATTATTTCCTCCGACGTCAAAAGCATAAAGTCCACCTGTACCGACACCACCAGAGGAATTGCCTCTTGCAAAATCTCCGGAGGTATTAATCTGACCAAATTGATGACTGCCTTCACTCATTCCGGAAATGCCCCAAGCATTACCATCGAGTTGGCCGCTAGAAGGAGGGATGTTGAGCCCTGAGCTAGTAAATGTTCCTTGATTAACTGAAGCAACGGTTGCATCGAGATTAATCAGGTAATTATTGGTGCCATCTTGTAGGGAGAGTTGAGAGAAAAGAGGAATGCTAAAAAAGAAAAGTAAGAATGTAAACAGGGTAATTTGTCGGTTCATAGTTAATGTGATTTGGTTAAAATTATGTAATAAAAAAATAGCCTTACCTTGGGTAAGGGGGTGCGAATTACATTGAAGTATATTACTTCTCAAAAAAAATAAAATGGAATTTGTTTGTTATAAAAAGATTGTAAGATTCCTTTTATAAAAGATAGGTAATAATAGATAAAAAGCTTTTAATATCAAAACAAGGTAGGATATCTTTTATTCTAAAAAATGAAAAAGCCGAAGACTCTAATAAGAGCTCCGGCTTTTTAAAAACAGTTAAAAATTATTATTGAATTTTAAAATTTATGCCAAGAGAGAAACTCATACCTAGGTCATTTTCTTGAACAAAGTAATCTTCCCCTTTAAAGGTAATCGCTTGCTGATATTTCGCATTTAAAATATTGTTTGCAGAGACTTTCAATCCTAAGCCGTTTTCGAAATTATGACCAACATTGAAATTTAAAGAATGTCTTGGAAGCTCATAAATGTTCGGCGTACCTCCGATAGAGATATAAGAGATTTTTGACCCACTAACATTATAAGATAAATTAGCAGTTGATCCTTTTTCGTTTTTATAAGATAATAATCCATTAATTACATAAGGAGATTGCCCAAACATTTCTCTAGTTTCAGATGCGTTTGGATTGGTAGCTCTAATCTGAGTTAATTCTCTTTCATCAATATCAGATTGAGAATAGATGTAAGTGAAATTTGTTCCTAAGCTAAAGTTGCTTAACGATTCATTGATAAAACTCAATTCTTTTTTAACTTCAAATTCTGCTCCTGCCAGAAAAGCATTGGACACATTTCTAAAAGTATATTCTCCGTTTGGAGCTTCTGGATTATAAGTACGTTCAATTGGGTTTTGGAACCTTTTATAAAAAGCACTTACCGAAATAATCTCCTTTGGATTTGGAAATATTTCCCATCGTAAATCGATATTGTCCGTTAATGTTCTTTGTAACTCAGGATTTCCGATTAAGATAAAACCACCCATGAAATCAAAAGACTCAAATGGTGCGAGCTCTCTAAAAGTTGGTCTTGCCAAAGTACGATTATAAGCGAAGCGAATTTTCATATCTTCTGTCACTTCGTAGTTTAAATTCAGCGAAGGTAAAAAGTCTAATTCATCAATGATGTCTTGGTTACCATCAAGGTTCGCGTAAATTTCTTTAATGTCTTCACTAAAACTAAAGAACTGAATTTTGGTCGTCTCTGCTCTGACTCCGGTGATGGCTCTTAGTTTTTTAGTAAGCGGTAATTCTACCATTCCATAAGCAGAACCGATCTGCTGGCTAGAATTATAATTGTTTGCAGCTTCATAAGCATCTACTAAAAATACACCGTTTCCACCTTTCATATACATAGACTCCGTATCGTCATAGGTCAAGATATTTTCAACACTCAGGTATTCAGAAATATCACCAGAGAAAGCATTCGTTTGATTATCATAATTATAACGATCTTCTCTGAATTCGCGATCTTTCGTTAAGTAACCTGCTCCGAATTTAAATTTAGAACTCAAGTTATTCCATTGGTTGAAAGGTATAGAAAAATCAACTTTGTTTTCAAAATTATTTTGATTCATGTTTCGGAAATATCGAACTGGTAATCGATCACTAGATGGTTTTATAAAATAAGATCTTTCTCCATTTGTATTTTCTCTAAAACGGTTGGTGAAGAATCTTAAATCTGGCTCATCTTGTGTAGACAAAGCATAAGAACTCATCCACTTAATCTCTGCATTATTCTTTCCAAAAACATGTTTTCCTTTCAATTGTGCAGTAGACAATCCACGTTGTAAAAACTGCCAAGTACGAGTTTGGTATCCATCATCTGGATCATCAACTTGCTTTTTACCTTCCTGAAATCTAGCAGTCGTGATGCCACTTTGATTGTGCATCATGGATAAACCGATCTTGTTTTTATCATCGAGTTTTAAACTGGTATTGAACATTGCTCCCCAAAGTGTTTTTGAAGATCCTTTGGTATCGTTTACTTTTAG
>CAKZTD010000426.1 GCA_937921595.1 uncultured Saprospiraceae bacterium | reverse complement strand
AGTTATAAAGTGTTCAACCCAATGCCTGAAGCCAAATGCTTTATTGTTAATAACCCAAAATGTAACCACGGTACCTTTTTTAACTATTATCTTAAGATAAATGATATAAAAAAACTAATTTAGCTGCCGTGAGAAAATTTTAAATACAAAAAAATATTATGATTGATCTAACAAACAATAATAAAACGAACGATTTAAATAATCTGAAACGCAAAGTTTCTACGTATAAAGAAGTAATTGCGAATACACGTTCTTACCGAGATGTCTGGAAAGAGAGTCTTAGAGAAACGATTATGTCTGTATTAAAAGGAATGGTTGAAGGTTGTGATATTGGTGCAACAGTAGAGCTTCGTTCTGATATGGAAAACCTAGAAGCGATTGTGCTTTCGTTAGGTGATGTGAAAAGTGGAATGTGGCAAGAGATCAATAGTAATATCAAAAGACATTTAATTAAGCATAATGGTTCGTTGATTTATCAACAACTTTTTAACGGAAAAGTGATCGTATTGATTAATTATCCTTTTATCGAAAACTACGGTCAACCACGTCCGCCAAAGACGATCGGTATTTACCGACCTGAAGAAATGAAGGAACCTTTCTTTGTTCGACATATGGAAGAGTTTATCACGGATATCACCAATTGGGAAGATTATGACGATGATGAGCCAAGTAAGAAAATTGGTTTTGATATCAACTTCGGAAATATGAATGTTTCTGGAGAAGAATAAATCAAGCGAACATGTGAATAAGTTAGCAAGTTAACAATTGCGGAAAATTTTGTTGACTTGCTAACTTGTTACTTTGCTAACTTAATATAGTATGAAACAGATCATTTTAGTACTCTCATTTCTTTGTTTTACTTTTTCGATTATGGCTCAGGAAAATACCAAGCTTATTTATTTTGCGGATCCAATGTGTTCTTGGTGTTATGGTTTCTCTCCGGAGTTGACCAAAGTAGTCGAGCAGATGGATGAGTCTATTGATTTCGAGATCGTGATGGGTGGTTTGCGTCCTTATAATACGGAGTCGATGACTGATCTTGGAGATTTTTTGAAAGAGCATTGGGAGGAAGTTTCAAAGCGAAGTGGCCAGCCTTTTTCATATGGCATCTTAAAGGAAAGTACTATAATTTATGATACGGAACCTGCTTGTCGGGCTGTTGCGATCATGCGAGAATTGAATCCGACTGAAGCGTATAAATATTTCAAAGCGGTACAAACTGCTTTTTATAAAGATAATAAAAATCCAAATGAGACGTCAACCTATGTCGTTCTTGCTGCGGATTTCAATGTTGATAAAAATGCTTTTCAAGAAGCTTTCGAATCTCCAGAATGGAAAGCTAAAATCAAAAATGATTTTCAATATGCTGCGAATCTTGGTGTTCGTGGTTACCCTACCTTAGTCCTGCAAAGCGGGAAAGACTTTTTTCTATTGACGAATGGCTATTCAGAAGCTTCCGCTGTTTTGGAACGCATCGAAAAAACACTTCAACCGGAGTAAGGCAAAATCTAAAAGATAATTTAAAATCCCCGTCAGACAGATCGTCAGATCGGGTAAGAAAATGGGAAGAACGGAGATTGTTCTCTGGTCAGCCTAATGTCTGTTTTCAAAAATCCCAGTATTAACTTCTTTGAAGGTTATAAAATTATAAAATAAAAAGCGATATTCGGCAAGGCCGATTTAATAACTCGTAAAGTGAATTCAATAGCTTAGATTTATTGTTTGCTTATTGACTTAATACGCTGTTAATCTTGTCCAGTCATTTCATTGAAGTTTCAAATCAAAATCAAAAAATATGTCAAATTCTAAAGCCAAAGAATATTGGAAAAAAAATCTCCGATACCTTGCTATCCTTTTGACCATCTGGTTTATCGTTTCTTATGGCTGCGGAATTCTTTTTGTAGATGAACTCAATACAATAAGAATGGGCGGATTCAAATTAGGATTTTGGTTTGCACAACAAGGATCAATTTATGTCTTTGTCGTTTTGATATTTGTCTATGTCCGATTGATGAACAAATTGGATAAGGAATATGGATTCGATGAATGAAGATTCATCTAGAATACATTTTTATAAGATGGTTTAAACAAAGCAACAAAACAAAACTTTAATACAAGAATTATGAGCGTTCAAACCTGGACTTGGATTTTAGTAGGGATTACATTCAGCATATATTTTGGAATTGCGATTTGGGCTAGAGCAGGATCGACTAAAGAATTTTATATAGCAGGAGGTGGCGTTTCCCCGTTGGCGAATGGAATGGCAACCGCTGCAGATTGGATGAGTGCAGCTTCGTTTATTTCGATGGCAGGGATCATCTCATTTGCTGGTTATGATGGTTCTGTTTATTTGATGGGATGGACTGGAGGTTATGTCTTACTGGCCTTATTACTGGCACCCTATCTCCGAAAATTTGGAAAATTTACGGTACCTGATTTTATAGGAGACCGATACTATTCTAATACAGCAAGAACGGTGGCAGTTTTTTGTGCATTGATCGTTTCCTTTACTTATGTTGCTGGACAGATGCGAGGTGTTGGAATTGTTTTTTCTCAATTTCTGCAAGTAGATATTATCTGGGGAGTGATCATAGGAATGATCGTCGTTTTGTTCTTTGCTTTTCTCGGAGGAATGAAAGGAATTACTTATACACAAGTTGCTCAATACTGTGTTTTGATATTTGCATTTATGGTTCCAGCCTTTTTTATCTCTTTACAAATGACTGGAAATATTATCCCGCAAGTCGGAATGGGAGGCACTTTAGAAGATGGAAGTTATCTCCTGGATACTTTAGATAGTTTGCATACCAAACTTGGTTTTAGCGAATATACTACTGGCTCAAAAAGCACCTGGGATATTTTTGCAATTACTTTAGCGCTCATGGTTGGGACGGCAGGTTTACCGCATGTGATCGTTCGATTTTTTACGGTTCCAAAAGTAAAAGACGCAAGGAAGTCCGCAGGTTTGGCTTTACTTTTTATAGCGATTCTTTATACGACGGCTCCAGCTATTGCAGTTTTTGCAAGAACAAACTTAATTACTACGGTTAGTGAACAACCGTATTCTTCTTCTCCAGATTGGTTGAAAAATTGGGAGAACACTGGCCTGATCGCATGGACGGATAAAAATAATGATGGAAAGATTCAATACGTTGCTGGTTCTTCTATTGAAGGTAAAAAACCAGTTTATACGGAAGATCGTGGCAAGCATGGCGAGCGACTAATTTCAAATGCAAATAAATCAACAAACGAACTTTACGTAGATAGAGACATCATGGTTCTTGCAAATCCTGAGATTGCGAATCTTCCTAATTGGGTGATTGCTTTGGTTGCCGCTGGTGGATTGGCAGCAGCTTTATCTACGGCTGCAGGATTGCTGTTGGTGATTTCTACCTCGATTTCTCATGATTTGATTAAGAAACAATTTAAGCCAGATATTTCGGATAAGGGAGAATTACTAGCGGCGAGAATAAGCATTTTGTTTGCAGTAATTATCGCAGGACTTTTTGGAATTTATCCGCCTGGATTCGTGGCAGCAGTTGTTGCATTGGCTTTTGGTTTAGCAGCGGCATCTTTCTTTCCTGCGATCATTCTAGGTATTTTTGATAAACGAATGAATCGGGAAGGAGCAATTGCAGGAATGGTGGTTGGAATTACTTTGATGCTTTTTTATATGATTCGATATAGGACCGGATTGATTGGTGTGATGGATCCTCGGCCAGCTTCAGAATGGTGGTTTGGAACTTCTCCGGAAGGTTTCGGAACGGTAGCGATGGTGGTCAATGTAATTGTTTCCTTGGTTGTTTCTCGAATGACGCCTCCTCCTCCGCAAGAAGTGCAGGAGATTGTGGAACGGATTCGGATTCCTAGTGGTGTTGGTGAAGCGGTGGAGCATTAGATCAAAAAAGATTCTTGAAAAGATTTACTGAACCTTCCGAAAAGGAAAAAGTTATCTCTCCTTTTGTGACTTATGTGGTTCGATTAAATTATTTTTTAACCACATAAGTCACATAAGATAAAATTTCCGTTTAAAAAACTAAGAGAGGAATGACTTTTTGAAACACCGCTAATTCTATGTGTTTCGTTTTTTAATATTATCTTTTATATTTTAGTCCCTCAAATGTATTTTTGAAAAGTATAAAATCGAAAACATGACATTGCAGATAAAAAACCTTGATGAATACCAATCCGTTTATAAAGAAAGTGTAGAAGATCCAGAAGGCTTTTGGGCATCACAAGCCGAGACCTTTAAATGGCATAAGAAATGGGATACCGTTTTAGAATACGATTTTAAAAAACCAGATATCAAATGGTTCATCGGAGGAAAATTAAACATTACAGAAAACTGTCTCGATCGACACCTTGAAACAAAAGGCGACCAAGTAGCTATTCTTTGGGAACCCAATAATCCAAAGGATGGAGTAAAGTCTTATACTTTCAAACAATTACATGCAGAAGTTTGCAAAACCGCAAATGCCCTAAAAGCAAATGGAATCGGAAAAGGAGACCGGGTTTGTTTTTATATGCCGATGGTAGCAGAGTTGGCGATTGGCGTTTTAGCTTGTGCTCGAGTTGGTGCAATTCACTCGGTGGTCTTTGCTGGATTTTCGGCGAATGCTTTGGCTGATCGAATCAAAGATTCAGCATGTAAAATGGTGATTTGTTCAGATTATAATAATCGTGGATCGAAAAGTATTCCTGTGAAAAAGGTAGTTGACGATGCAATGGCTATGGGTTGTGATTCTATCAAAACGGTTTTGGTTCATAAGAATACTGGCGGAGATATTAACTGGAATAATGATTTAGATAAATGGTGGCATGAAGAAATTGATGATCAAGCAACAACTTGCCCAGCAGAAGTGATGGACAGTGAAGACCCATTATTTATTTTGTATACTTCCGGTTCGACTGGTAAGCCAAAAGGTGTCGTTCATACTTGCGGAGGGTACATGATTTACACTTGTTTTTCTTTTAAAAATGTATTCCAATATCAGGATGGAGATGTCTATTGGTGTACAGCAGATATTGGTTGGATCACTGGTCATTCTTATATTATCTATGGACCATTATTAGCAGGAGCGACAACGATTATGTTTGAAGGTGTTCCTACTTATCCGGATGCTGGAAGGTTTTGGGAAGTCTGTGATAAACATCAAGTCAATCAATTTTATACTGCACCAACTGCGATTCGAGCTTTGATGGCTAAAGGTGATCAGTATGTTGATAAATATGATTTGAGTTCGCTTAAAGTTATTGGTTCGGTTGGAGAACCGATCAATGAAGAAGCTTGGAATTGGTATAATGAAAAAGTTGGAAAAGGAAATTCACCGATTGTCGATACTTGGTGGCAAACAGAAACAGGTGGGATATTAATCACGCCACTTCCTGGGATTACAGATACCAAACCTTGCTATGCTTCTTATCCTTTGCCAGGTGTTCAACCGATCTTGGTAAATGCAGAAGGAGTTGAAGTCGAAGGTAACGGTGTGGAAGGATTGCTTTGTATTAAGTTTCCTTGGCCATCAATGATCCGAACAACTTGGGGCGATCATGAAAGATGTCGACAAGTTTATTTTTCTGCTTTTGAAAATATGTATTTTACGGGTGATGGTGCCCGACGTGATGAGGACGGTCGTTACCGAATTATTGGCCGAGTCGATGATGTCATCAATGTCTCTGGTCACCGGATGGGAACTGCTGAGGTTGAAAATGCGATCAACGAACATCCAAAAGTCATCGAATCTGCAGTCGTTGGCTATCCTCATGATATCAAAGGTCAGGGGATTTATGCTTATGTAATTGTTGCTGATGGAATAGGAGCGGAAGATGATTTTCGAAAAGAAGTATTGGCAGTGGTTACCAAAGAAATTGGGCCGATTGCTAAACCTGATCAGATTCAGATTGTTCCAGGATTACCGAAGACCCGCTCTGGGAAAATCATGAGACGGATCTTACGGAAAATTGCTTCTGGCGATACAAATCTTGGAGATGTGTCTACGCTTTTGAATCCAGAGATTGTGGAAGCTGTGAAAGCAGGAGCGCTAATCAAATGAGTAAGTTAATAAGCCAGCAAGTTAATTATTAGGCATTGCTATTTTATTAACTTGCTGGCTTATTAACTTGTTAGTTTACTTTATGAATATAGAAAAATACCTCCAAAGAATAAATGCCCCTTCTGTTGATACTGCAAATCTTCAGCAGCTTACCTTTCTCCAGCGACAGCATCTTTTGCAGGTTCCTTTTGAAAACCTGGATATCCATCTTGGTAAAAAAATAATACTGGATTACGAGGCGATTTATAAAAAAGTAATTGTCAAAAGACGAGGAGGATTTTGTTATGAATTAAATGGCCTTTTCTATTTGTTGTTAAAAGATATTGGATACTCCGTAAAGCGTATTTCTGCAAGGGTTAGAGGTGATAGTGGTCGCATCGGAGCAGAAGGTGATCATATGGCAATCATTGCTACCCTTGAAAATAAAGAATGGCTGGTGGATGTTGGTTTTGGAAAATTTTCTTTTTTGCCTTTGGAGATTGAATTGGAAAAAGAACAAAGTGATGGACGTAATGATTATAAAATTTCTAAATACGATGAAACGTATCACGGTGTTTTTGTGAAAGAAGAAAATGGTCTTTGGCGTCTTGGATATTTGTTTACTTTTGAACATCAGGAAACTGATTTTTTTAATGCCATGTGTGACTACCAGCAGACTTCACCAGACAGTGGTTTTACCAAACGACGGATGATCACAATTCCAAAACCAGATGGCCGAGTGACCTTGACGAATAGTAAATTGAAGATTTTGAAAGAGGGGGAAGTAAGTGAGGTCTCAGTGGATTCAGATGAAATGTTTGAGGAATATATATCAACTCATTTTGGAATGAAATATGAGTATTGAGGATGTTTTAAAGTTGTCAAGACGTCAAATTGTCAAGAACGAACTCGTCCTTGACAATTTGAAATTCTGATTTTTTGATCTCTTATCTACTACTGCCCGTCTCCTTCCACACAATCAACCAGATTATAAGACATCGTAGCTGAAGATTCATCTCTGAGATCGATGACTTTTACGTGGATCAATTTTCCGCAAAGGCAATCCGTCGTAATTCCGCTACCGATAATTTGATGATTATTAATGGTCCAGATTATTCGGTAATCTTCGGTATTGAAATAATTGAGATCAAGGTTTCCTCGCTTGATGACCGTTACCGCTTCGTCTCCAGCAAAACAAGTAGAAACGTTCAAAGCTAAATCTTCGGCTTGGATTCCAGGCTCTTCTATTGCGATTGCTGTTTTAGTATCTTGCTCAATTTCGAGCTCCTCTTTTCCACAAGAAAAAATAGATAAGGTAAATATTACAGCTAGATAAAAATAATTTGAAGCTTTCATGATAATAGATTTAAGTGTTGAATAATGACTAACACTTACTCTATTTGATAAAGCTTAGAAAGGTTACCCGAGGCGGGGATTTAGAGGCCGATTTAAGAAGTCAAGAAGAATCTCCATTCTTGACTTCTTAGCCACTGGCTAAAATTCTTCCAGATGACTTTCAATTCGTCTACGAGTAGCAGCAATTTTGCGTTCCATTATATTGAAGAAAGAAGAACGACTTTTCTCGTTTTGCTTACTGAGAGAAGTAGACTTGGTGATCGCTTTTTTAAACCATTCCTCCTGATAATCACACATCCGTTGATCATTGCTGGCAAGATAGTTTGGATTACTAATGATTGGGAAAATCATTTTAGTAACTGGCGAAGAAACGAGAATTGTATTACTAGAAATTAAGAGTTCTTGTTGATATAAATGAAAATCACCACGAGCCATATCCTCAGAAAAATTACCCAGAGGAAATTTCTTTCCATGTTCCGCCATTTTTCGCCACTGATCGACTAAGGCTTGCATTTTATCACAAAGGACATAAGCGTCATTCGGGTTTTTAAAGGTATTGGTGTTTACAAAATATTCAATTTGGTTCAGTGTATTATCGATGATGTTGACACTCCAGATTTCTGTAGTATTTAGCTGAGTGAAATTTTTAAGTAAGTCCTCGATAATTTTTTCATCCGGATAAGAAATGACATCAAAGCTAAATTTTCGATCTTTCAAGTATTCAAAATCCCAAACCGTTTTCCCCCAGATAAATAATTTAAAACTTATCAACTCAGGAAAAAAAGCGTAATAGAAAAATGGAATTTCAAAAGAAACATAGTAGACCATGACATCAGGTAATTGTCGAACCTGATTGAGATCGGCAAGGACACTGTTTAGGTAGTCCCCAACATTAGTCACCGTATTTGAAAAAGGATTAAAGTTGAAAGAAACAGTGCTTGATTCTTCATAAATTAAAGAATCGAGTGATAGCTTATAGGTTTTTGTTAGTAGAGATATCTCATCAGGCGTCAGCAAGGTATCTCCGCGAAGTCGTCGATAGACCGCATCTTTTTGTACGCCAAATAAGTTCGCTAATTCCTCAACAGCCGCAGCACGTTTTGGAAAGCGATTTAATATTTCTTCTAGAAGTTGGTTTTGCAGTGTTCTTGCCATGGAGTGTTTTGTGTTGGGCTAAAAATAAGAATTTTTACTTAATAGTGATGCCACGAATATGATTAAATCTAATTTCAATTTATAGTAAAAAAGGCTATTCTAATAAACTTGGTAATGCCACTTAACCATAAACGGTTGTTAATTATACAAACCTGTAACTACTATACGTAAGATCGAGATATTTCGTGGCTTCTTTCTTTGAATCCGAACACTTCTGTTCGATATCGACCAGTTTTATTCTTTTGTAATTGTATAAAGTATTGATTATCAGTAGGGTTGGTTTTGGCACAGCCATTGGCTTCTATGGAATTATAAATCGTAAGCTATTGAACTAAACCCGCTTGTTCCTCGACTGGACAGGTTAAATGAACTCTATTTTTTAAATCATCAAAAATATTAGCCATGAAAAATTTATTCAGCTTTTTTATGTTTGCTTTACTTTTCTTAAGAATATGTACCGCTCAGTCTGAGCCACCTACGACTCCTACACCGCCAAAAACGGAAACGACAAGTAGCTCTTCGAGTTTTAGTGCGACTACAATTAATTTCAATAACGGCAGAAACAACAAATTAAAATTGAAAGTAAATGATGCTGACTTTGATTTGGATTTAGACTTTAAAAATATGAAAACGGCATCTGTTAGAAGATTGATTACAAAGTATCTTGGGAAACCAAAAACCACATTTATGGGAGGAGAAGAATGGAGTGATGATGAAAAGACTTACCGAATTAAATTGCGTAAAGGCTCTTTCGAAGCGTCTGTAAATAAAGACGAATGGAGTAAAAGTAATTATCAAGACTTCTTGTCTTTTGCAGGCGATGTACTCGCGGAGTTAGGTTGGGATGTTAATTTGGATAAGTATTAAATACGTAATACTATTCATGGAAATTGAAATTGAGTTGGGCTTAAAAACGCCTAATATTAATTCTTCATGTAATGGGATATTGGAAATTAAAATCAGATGATAAAAGAGGCAGTAATTTACTTTAAGTTACTGTCTTTCTTTTTTTTAAAAAAAAATTGTATATTTAAAGAGCATACCTTTGAACGCTACCTTTGATCTTGAAGGAATTGGCGCATTCTCTAACCGTTTCGGTGCCAATCCATCTACATATTTTAATTTGTTCATTCCGTTAAAACTAATCGCCTATGTTAAACGAACAAGTACGTAGAATTATGACAAAGGATCCCATTACTGTCGGCCCTGACGATGTTGTAAGAGATGTTTCAAACATGATGGTATCTAAAAAAATCCAACAGATTCCTGTCGTTGAAGATGGTAAACTGCTTGGTATTGTTACTTCTTATGATCTCTGGAGAGATTTGAAAACTTCTCCAAATAGCGAGGACAAAAGTATCAGAGAAGTGATGAATACGAATGTTTTAAAGATTGCTCCAAAAGACAAGGTTGGTACCGCAGCAGAGCTTTTTATTGATCGCCGTTTCAAAACGCTGCCAGTTGTTAATCTTCGTAACGAACTTAAAGGAGTAGTGACTGCATTCGATGTCATCAAGCATGTATTCAAAAAAGAATACCCTAATCCGATTCTTTATCGTGATGTGCTGATGTCGGAGTAAAAAAGGAGTCATCCTGAATTCTGAAAATTCGGGATGACTTTTATCCAATTTATTTGACTCCTGTATAACCTCATTTTATACCAGCCCCAAGAAATACTTAATCACTTAGTTCACTTAGATACACAGAGAAAAATCTAAAGCCTCTGTGTATCTCTGTGCTTAAAAATAATTAGAATATAAATCGTTTAATTCCATTCTTCAAAAGCTTGACATTGAAATTAATAATTAACCCTATCTTGATTTTTGAAAGCTTCATGTAAGTCATTATTTGAGCTTGATGTAAACTATGAATAGCTTCTACCGCTTTTAATTCGATGATTACTTTATCTTCCACCAGTAGGTCAAGTCTATATCCATGGATTTTTTACCATCGTATATTATGGGGAGTGCTTTTTGTGCTTCTACTTTTAAGCCTGATTTAATGAGTTCATAGAAAAGACACTTTTCGTAAGCTGATTTAAGAAGGCCAGGGCCAAGAATGCGGTGTACTTTTATTGCTGCACGGATAACTAATTCTGTGATTTAGTTTTCTTTCATGATAATAGGTTTTATATATAAGACTCCAAACCCCATGAAATTCCATAAAAATAAATGATCTTTTTAGGAAGGTGTGAGTATTAACGTTTTTGGAAGGAGATTAACGACAGAGGACACAGATAGAAAATAAAAACCTCTGTGCGTCTTAGTGTGCTCTGTGGTTGAAAAAAGGATAATGAAAATCTTGAAAGACTGCTCATTGAAGGGGAGAGAATTAATCATGGAGGACACGGAATCACACAGAGAAAAACCTAAAGTCTCTGTGTATCTCTGTGTGCTCTGTGGTTAAATGAAAACTCAAAACTCAATCCGAAACTCCGTCCATCCATCTCCCAAAGTCTTCAAGGAAAAAGCTGTTTCATGATTCATCAAAACTTCCCGAATCAAAGTCAAACCAACACCTTGTCCATCTTTCTTAGTACTGAAAAATGGTGTGAAGATTTTATTAGAATCCTCAGAAGAAATACCAGGGCCATTATCTCTAATCACAATACTGACTGGAGTAGGGGAGGTGAGTAATTGAATCGTTCCATTTTGCTCAATCGACTCAATCGAATTCTTAATTATATTGACAAGAACTTGTTCCAATTGTTGAGGGTCAAGTAGGACATAGATTGGTGAAGGGTGAATTTGGAAATCTAAAACAATGTTCTGAGTTTTTGCTTGTTCAGTCATCAATTTACCAATATTGCTGAGCAATAAATTGATGTCCGTTTTTTCTTTGTGAGGTTTTGGAAGACGAACGACCTTTGCAAAATTAGCCATAAAAATATTCATCCGGTTGTTTCTTTCAATCGCAATGTCCAAAGGTTCAGCCCATTCGCTTTCCTCTTCTTTGTAAAAATCGGCCATTGTATTTAGGATAGAATTGATTGCTCCGATAGAATTGTTGACTTCGTGAGCCATCATGCGGATGATCTTACCATAAGCTCTTTTCTCTGCTTCGAGAATCTCTCTGGATAACTCTTGTATTAGGATAAATTTTCGATTAAAACCTTTGTGAATAAAATGTGACATCTGGCATTTGTATTTGCCAAGTCCGTCGTTGGAAAGAATTTCAGAAGTATCAATTTTCATTTGCCCAATCTGATGAAGAATAGGATTGTTAAAATCGATTAAAGGTTTGTTGAGATGATCTTTTGGGATTTGTAAGATGTCAATAGCTTTTGGATTGATGTCCGTGATTTTATCATCGAAGTCGAGAATGATAATTCCGGCAGGTGAAGCGTTGATGAGTTTTAATAAAAAATAATGTTGCTCTTGGACTTGTGTTCTTTCTATCCGAATATTGTCGATCATTTCATTGTAAACGTTGATCAATTTGTCCATTTCTTTTGAACCGGTTTCTACAAATTTTATATTAAAATCTTTATCACGAATGGCATCAACGCCACTATACATAAACTGTAGCGGACGAATAAAAGATCGATATAATTGATAAGATAAAACCAAAGAGATGATGATTCCCACTTCCGCTAAAATAAAATAGAGCTTTTTTTCTTCTAATAACTCGTACGCCAAATATGCGATGATCGCATGAAGGATGAAGATTAAAAGGCCGTATTTTATTTTTAAAGACATGAAAGGATTATATGGGCGTATTTTTAAAAAGAATATTGAACGGGTGCGGTAGGTTTAAATTTCCTCACTCCTCATTCCCTCACTCCTCACCTCTGAGTCAAACATCATGTGGAATCCCATACTTTTCCAACCTGCGATATAAAGCACTTCGAGTAATTCCCAAGGATTTTGCGGTTGCGCTAATTTTATGATTATGGAAAGCCAATGTTTTTTTGATCATTTTAATTTCTATTTCTTCAAGCGAAATACTTCCCACATTTGGTAGCTTATCGCTGCCACCTATCAAGGTACTATTTCGATATTGGTTTTGAAAGTCTTTGATCCCTATTTTATCAGAAGGAGAAATTAGGACGACCCTTTCGACGAGGTTTTTGAGTTGTCGAACATTGCCTTTGAACTCCTGCATTTTTACCCAATTCATTGCTTCTCGATCTATTCTCAGATTAGGACGATCATAAATGGGTTTTAGATTATTTAAATAAAAACTAACCAAAAGCGGAATGTCTTCCCTTCGTTCTCGTAAAGGTGGAATTTCAATTTTTATCAAATTAATTCTATAAAAAAGATCTTCCCGGAAAGTACCCTTGCTTACCATTTCTTCCAGATTTTTATTGGTCGCGCTGACTACTCTGATATCAATTTGCTTGGATTGGCTACTTCCTAAAACTTCAAAAGTTTGTTCCTGAAGGACACGTAATAATTTCACTTGACTACTCAATTCCAGGTCACCAATTTCATCAAGAAAAATGGTTCCAGTATCCGCAACTTCGAAGCGTCCTTTTCGATCAGAAGAAGCATCGGTGAAAGCGCCTTTTTTATGGCCAAACATTTCACTTTCAAAAAGACTGGAAGAAATTCCTCCAAGATTAACTTTTACAAAAGGATTATTTGCTCGCTGACTTTCATAGTGTATCGCTTCAGCAATTACTTCTTTTCCTGTTCCACTTTCTCCCATTACCAAAACACTAGCATCGGTTTTACTCACCCGCTTTGCCAATTCGATGACTTTTAAAAACGAAGGATCTTGTCCAATGATATGGTCGAAGTCTGTTACTCGTTGCGCTTGAGTAGTCGATTTAGAGCTTGGCTGATTTAACTCTAAAATCGTTTTGATGGAAGACAAGAGCTTTTTATTGTCCCATGGTTTTGCGATAAAATCCTTCGCACCAAGTTTCATCCCTTCCACTGCTAATTGTACCGTGGCCCATCCTGTCATCAAAATTACCGGAATATTTGGATGCATGGATTTGATTTCTTTCAATGCGGAAATCCCTCCACGACCAGAAGTGTCTACGGTGAAATTCATATCCAATAATATCAAATCCGGATTAGCGGCTTCAATTTGCTGTAATGCCGTTCTTGGATGACTGATCATTTCCACTTCAAAACCTGCTCTTTTTAATAGCAACTTGATCGAAGCTCTGACCGCCATGTCGTCGTCGATGATGAGGATGTTAGAAGAATTAGCTGTCAATTAAGATGGATTTTTTGTTGTTAAAAATTAAGAAGCCAACAAGTGAACAAATTAATAAGTGGGCAATGGATTCCTAGTATTGCGCACTTATTAATTTGTTCGTTTATTAACTTGACTAATCTTCGTGTAGCGCAATCGCCGGGTTAATCAATGCAGCTTGCCGACTAGGGTAGAATGCACAGATCAAAACCAAAAGTAAAATAATCCCCGCAGATATCAACATTGCGTAGTAATAATTAATGTTTTCGATGTCGAATAATTTCATCAATGGAAATTGCAATGTAAAGAAGGAAGAGATTAATATTCCAAAAATGGTCACCATTAAAATCTCTCCGATAAATTGTTTGGAAATATCCGACTTGGTAGCACCCATGGTTCTACGTAATCCAATCTCCGGTCTTCTCTTGTTGATGTTGTACCAAAGTACACCAAATAGCCCTAGCGCTACATTGATGATCAAAAATCCGCCAATACCTAATAAAATGGTAATAGGCATCCATGTTTTTCGACTATTTCGAACTCGTCGGCTTTCCAATGTTCCGATGACAAAATCATTTCGTTTGGAAATCGAAGCGATGCGATTGTTAATGGTTTCTTCTAAATTTGGACTAGGATTATCTTTTACACGAATGTAAATAGTATTCAATTCTTTGGAAGTTGGAGGCTCATAGATAAATGTAACGTTGTACTCACTAGTAAATTCACCCATGTATTTAAAATGGTCAACAACCCCAATAATTTTTACAAAGTCGCTAACCTCTCCTTCGTCATCCAAAATAAAAAGACTGTCAATAACTGGCTTTCCTTTCCAACACTGATCTCGAAACTGTTTGGAAATCACAACCGGATCGTATTTAGAAAGAGCATCATCAGGACTGAACCAACGCCCCTCTACTAAATTTAGACCTCCTGTTTCTTCATAATACTCATCGTGTTGCATGATTCTAGTATTGAATTCAAAATCGTTTCGATCATTCCCAGTTTGCCAAGCAGAACCCGAGAAAGGCGTAATGTTATTCGAATAAGAAATAGATTCAACTTCGGGTAGAGCGATCAGTTCTTGGCGAAGTAAAAGTTTCATTTCAGCAATTTCAGTAGAGTCAGCATCTCCTGGAATTTCTGTATAAACGAGCCAAACATTTTCAGTGTCGAAGCCAAGCGGTGTATTATAATTTCTCATGTTTTCAACTACAAAAGTGAAAACGCCAAAGAGGATTAAAAATGCGAAGAATATTTCGAGTAGTAATAAGAAGTTTTTCTTCTTTTTATTCCAGATTAAAGTAAGGATATGCTTAATCATAATGAGTTTTGTTTTAGAGCGTTTACAATATGAACTTTTGACATTCTCCAGGCTGGAATCAGACCAGATAAGATGCCAAAGAATAAGCAGATCAGTAAACTATATATGAATACTTTGAGATTGAAATTGAGAATGGTGTCTTCTAATATTTGACTATCATTGATCACATAGATGAGGATGACTGCCAAGGTAAATCCGATAAGGCCTCCGATAATGGTAAGGATGATGTTTTCAAAAACGAACTGAAAAAGAATAGTTTTTGAGCTTGCACCGAATGCTTTTCGAACACCAATTTCAGAAGAGCGTTCCATAATTCGACTGACATTGAGATTGATCAAATTTAGTGTTGGTAATAAAAAGAATAAGATCAAAAAGAAGGAGATGATTCCAAAAAATGTCGTTAAACTTTCTTCTGGTTTTTCACTAGGGACAATTGACCTGGCATATCCTTCCATGAAGGTCATCGGCTCAATGTTGATAATATTGAAATCATTACTATTGTCAGCAGGTAAAGGTATTTTTTTCTCTTTCAGATTAATTTCGTCTTTTAGTTTTATAGCATTTTCTTTATTGTTAGCCAGAAAAACCGCTTCGAATCCGCCGAGGTATCCTTTGTCTTTTATTTCGGATGCGGGAACATGAGTAAGTGGAAGGTATACCTTTGAATTGATGTGACTCATGGATGCGGTTCCAGATTCGATCAGGCCAATAACTTTGAAATGTTTGCCATCAAGGATAATTTCTTCACCTAATACATTGTCGGTATGTCCAAAATATTCAAGACTAGCTTTCCGACTAATGACCGCTACCTGTTCTTGATTATCTACTTCTGATTGGCCAAATGATTTTCCTGCAATAAATTTAAAATTATGAATCTCCCAGAAATTAGCATCCGAATAAACTGCACTAAAGTTGATTTTATTTCCATTGATGAAAATGTCATAGCTTGATCCGTCTTTGTAAAAAGTTTTGTTTTCTACAAAAGGAAGGTCCGATAGATGGTCGTTTAGAAATGAATAACTTGGACTTGATCTTGACATCGATCGACCCGCTGGTTCATAACTATAAGTAGTATCATAAGTCATGACATTATCTATAAGATTTGAATCGATTAATGCGGTCGTGTCCTGAAATTCTCTCGAAAGAGAAAGTCTGGAAACGAAAATCATCTGATCTTTTTGAGACAAAGGAGGATTGTTGCCCATCTCAGATTCAAAAAAAGCAGTAGCCAACATCAAAATCATCAAGGTGAAACTAATTCCAAATAGACTGATGAAAGTGAAAAACTTCCGACGTCCCAGGACTTTTATAGCTAGTTTGAAATAATTTTTTAACATAACAGATTGAATAAATAATTAACAATAAAAAATAACACTTCTCATCTTATTGCCGTAGGCAATCTACCCCTCATCACTATTCCGATTTATCGGAATCCATCCCTCAGTTACACCACCTGGCTTCCATCAAACAATCGGATCAATCGATTCGTCTTCTTCGCCATTTGCTCATCATGCGTTACCATCACGATGGTTGTCTTTTCTTCCTCATTCAAACCTAAAAGGATATCCATGATTTCGTTACCCATAACAGAATCGAGGTTACCGGTAGGCTCATCAGCTAGAATGATATTCGGCTTTCCAACGATAGCTCTGGCAATGGCAACTCTTTGTTTTTGTCCACCAGATAATTGACTAGGGAAATGCTTCATTCTATTTTTTAAACCGACCTTGACCAATGCTTCTTCTGCCATTTGTCTGCGGACTTTAGAACTTACTTTTCTATATAAAAGCGGTAGCTCAACATTGTCTACGACTGAGAGATCATTAATCAAATGAAAACTTTGAAAAATAAACCCAAGATGTTCGTTTCGGAATTTTGCAATAGATTTTCCATTATAATCATCAATAGAATAACCACCGATTGAAAGGTCACCATTAGAAGGTTCATCGATCAATCCCATGATGTTAAGTAATGTACTTTTTCCACATCCGGAAGGTCCCATGATGGAAAGAAATTCCCCCTCTTCAATATTGATACTCACTGAATTTAATGCTAAGGTTTCTACGGTTTTGGTTTTGTAGATTTTGCTGATGTTTTTTAATTTTATCATGATACTTTTATTTTGGATTCTTGTTGTATTTAAAGTTTCTAATGACGAATTTCCTCTTGTTTTTCAAAATCGTAAACGGTCATCATTTGCAAGGTGTAATAGTTCGTCCAGAAAAGGCTGAGAGTAGAAATATATTCTCTAACGGCCTGATCTTTTTCTCTTTGTGCTAATGTCAAATCGGTGATACTGATCGCGCTAAGTAGGTAACTTTTTTTTGTGATTTCAAAACGCTCCTGAGCCAGTGCTTTAAGTTCTTCGACTAGTTTTAATTCTTCTTGGAGACTTTGGAATTGTTGAACTACTTGTTTGATATTTGTTTCCAATTGTAAGCGGTCTTGTGTGATTTGTTTTTGTATAAAACCTTTTTTTGCTTTTGAAAGAGCGACTTGGTTTTTGTAACGTCCCCAATCTACGATTGGAATATTTAAACTCAAAGAAACAAATTGCTCCTGCTTAGGATCAGTGTAAATATCACTCAGGTTTTGAGAACCTCTAGCCAATCCGATAGAAGCGGTCAAGTCTGCATTAAGCCCTCCGTTTCCTTTTGCTTCAGCGATATCGCGATCAGCTTCGAGCAAAGCTCTGAATTGAGCATTAATTTCAAAGCGATTTTTAATGGCCTGATCTAAAGCGAATTTTGCGTCTACGACGATATCTTTATTGACCTCGGGAGAACGAGGAACGATCATTTGGTTGTCATAGTTGAGTCCTAAAAAAGTATACAATTGAGCAGAAGCAAATTGTACTGCTTGCTCTGCACGTTTTTTGTTTCGAGTTGCAGAGATCAATTCTAAACGAAGCGCCATCAAATCACTTTCAGAGATCTTTCCCAAGTCGAAACGTTCTTGTGCGATGTCGAAAAGTGATTGATTACCCGCTTTGTTAGAAACAGCAATATTTAAATCTTCGTTGGCTATCAGCAAGTTGAAGAACAAACCCGAAGCGTCGATTTTGATTTGCTCCATATCCACATTATACTTCTTCTTAGCTTCATTGAATTTCATAGGCTCTAATTTCTTGTCCCATTTCAAATTATTAAAAGCAAACAAAGGTTGATAAATTCCAAGCCGAACCGGAGAGCCGTTGTAAAATTTTTCATTGCTTTCGAAATTGTCAAATCGCTGTAAATTAGATTCTAAAAATACGGCTCCACCGGTACTGCTTATGTTTTGAATAGCTTGTAATCCTATGGATGAATTGTTGTTGGTAACTGGTCGGAAAAGGACGGTTCCATCTGGTTGAACGATTTCGCTAGACGTCTTCGCGTAGTTTGGCAATTTAGCTGTTCCATTGATCTGCGGCTTCAGTCCTGCTTTGTAAATCGAAAAATTAAAACCAGCATTTTCCAAATCAAACTTAGCTTCCTCGCCAATGATCGATCGACGTTCTGACATTTCAATCAAGCTTTCCAAAGAAAGTGTATCCAATGATTGTCCAAAGCAAAGAAATGGAAAACCTGCCAGAAGAACTAAGACGATATTTTTAAAACTATAACTCATTTTTTAATTTTTTAAATTGTTAATTTCTCACGATTCGACTTGTCGAATCTATCCCTATCACCGTGGGTGATCTATTCCTTCCCGATTTTATATAGGGACTATCCCTCATCACTATTCGACAGTAGGGAGAATTTACTCCTGTTTCAATTCAATCCGTTCCAAGTGATCATAATCTACCATTTTCGAAATAATCACCTGATCTCCGGATTTTACATCACCACCAATGATTTCAACATAATTTACATTCGTCAAACCGACCCTAACTTTCTTTTTGACCGCATGATCTCCTTGGACAACAAACAAAGCTTGTTCCGCAGAACCGGTAAAAACAGAACCATTTTTAAGTTTTAAAACATTCTCCTTTTTATCGGAAATAATGAAAACTTCAACTCTCATATTCGGACGTAATTCTTGTTGGTCAGCTTTATCTAATAAGACTACAAATTCTATGGTATTATTTTCAACGGCAGGTAGGATAGAAGTGATGGCGCCATCGAGCATCGTTTTATTGACACGGACTTTTACGGACATTCCGACTTTGACAAGATTCGCATAACGATCAGAACAAGAACCTTCGATGCGGAAACTTTCTAGATTTGCGATTCTAACTAATGGGTCACCTTCATTAACTTTCTGGCCAATGTTTTCATTAATCCAAGTAATCACTCCACCTCTTGGCGCTTTAACTGAAGTCTCTTTTAATTTTCTAGCCAGCTCTTTCATTTTCTTTTCCTGAATCAGAACTTCCAACTCTAGATTTCGCTCGTCACTGGTAATGACGCTTTTTCTAAAATTTAAATCGTTCTCTAATTTCTTTTTTTCAAGCTCCTCTATTTGAACATTTAACTCCGCTTGTTCTACTTCCTCTTGAGTTGCACTTCCTATTTCTTTTAGCCTTTGGACATCACCAAGATTGGCTTTTAGGCTAGATAATCGAAGCCCTTTGATTTTGTCTTCATAATCAATCTCTTGAAGATCTTTTTTATATTCCAATTTTAATCTGGTGATATTATTCTTTTTAAGTTCGAGTTGATCTTTTAGTGATTCGTAATCTAACTTAATATATTCTTCGTCGAGGTTAAGGATGAGATCGCCCGGTTCTACTCGAGTCCCTGATTTTAAAATGGTCTTTTTAATTTCAGTACTAACTGGTGCATTGATTTGCTGTTCGAAAGAAGGAACAACCATACCTGATGCAGTGATTGTATTTTCCATATCGCCTTGTTCTACTTTTGCAAAAACGAAATCCGCTTTTTTGATTTCTGTTTTTAAAAGATTGCGAAGTAGGAATACACCGGCGACAACAACTGCGATAATTAAAAGGTATTTAAACCACTGGCCGAAGTTATTTTTTCTCTGATCTAAGGATGATATTGGTTGATCCATTTTTAGGTTTTTA
>CAKZTD010000425.1 GCA_937921595.1 uncultured Saprospiraceae bacterium | reverse complement strand
GCAAATTCGAGAGCTATATTTCTGGTAATGGCTTCTAGTGCTGCTTTGGCTGCAGAGACCGCTGCATAATGTGGCCATGCTTTTTGATTGCCTTCGCTAGTGAAACTGATTAAGCGAGTATCTGCTGAAAATAGTTTTTCTCGAAAAATATGTTGAACCCAATCATAAAAACAAATCGCCATTGCTTCAATAGTCAGGTGAAAATCTTCATTTGTCAAAATGGGTTGCTCTTCCCCAATCATGGGTTTAAGATTACCTTTTGCAATACTAAAAATAAGGGTTTTGATTTTACCTTGTTCCCCAAGATGTTCTTTTAAAGTATCGATGATTGTTGTTCGTTTATCGCTTTGAAGGGCATTACTGTTAAAATGTAATAAGTCTACTTGTTGTGCTTTTATTAATAGAAACGCTTTTTCAATATCAGGTAAATTGGTTCTACGATCCCGATGCACAATACAAATATTAAAACCTTCTGCTGCGAGTTTTTGTGCACTTGCTAATCCTAGGCCGGAAGAACCACCAAGAATCAAAGCCCATTCATTTTTGTTTTTAACTGATGCCATATTTTAAATTTTTTACCATTCAATTAAAACTCTTTGTGCCGAAAACCCTGGACCGAAACTCAGCATCAATCCTTTTTCTCCCTTGGGAATAGAACGCTCCATAAATCTTTCTAATACATACAAAACTGTAGCACTAGACATGTTGCCATATAATTTCAAAACTTCTTTGGTGTCGTCAATGTTTTTACCGAGCGATCCAAAGAGTGCTTCTACGGTCTGAACAATTTTTTTGCCACCCGGATGAAAAATAAGGTGATCAATCGCTTCGATAGAAGTTCCAGATTTTTCTAAAAAAGGATGAATGATTTTAGGGAAATGTTCTGCAATCGTTTGAGGAACAGACTGATCAAGAATCATCTGAAGTCCAGAGTCTTTCACTGCAAAACCCATCATTTGTTCTGAGTTGTAAAAATGATACATAGACTCGTTGAGTATCTTTGGCCCCTCATCTTCCTCTCTAGAAGAAAGTAATACACAAGCTGCACCATCTCCAAAAATAGCAGCGCTAACTACATTGACCATTGAAAAATCATTGGTTTGAAAAGTTGCCATTGGCGATTCTACCGCAATGACCGCAGCACGCTTTCCTGGGTTAGCTTGCAGGAATTTTTTCGCGTAAATAATTCCAGATACACCAGCGGCACAACCCATTTCAGTTACGGGAAGCCGAATAATATCTTGTCGCATATCTAGGCGATTAATCAGGTAGGCATCTACGGAAGGAATCATAAAACCAGTACAACTCACTGTAATAATATAATCAAGATCTTCGGGATTCCAAGCTGCTTTTTTAAGCGCAGCTTTAAGAGCTTTTTCAGAAAGTTGCAATACGCCTTTTATATATAAATCGTTTCGTTCTTCAAATCTTTGAGTTGTGAAGACTTCTTCTGGAGATAAAAGGGAATAGCGACGATCTACTGCGGCATTTCTAAAAATCTTAATAACTTTTCTTTGGAAACGCTCCTCTTGTCCACTAAGCCATGCTTCGATATACGGAATAATTTCGTCCGTAGTCTTGCTAATTTCTGGAAGCGCTTTCGCTACTGTTTTTATTTTTACCATAGTTTATTTAGAATCATTTAAATGGATGGTCCACTGATACCGAAATGCCCAACGCCATTTGATCGTGTATTTTTTAAAGTTGAGTTGTTTGGAATAAGTAATTAAATTAGATTTTTTAAACCCTCTCAAAATAGAGGTTAAACCATCTTGGCGTATCATCGGATTACCAACAACTAAGGTCAATAACCAAAATAAAACATAAGCTATTCTGCTACGGTGCAGATCATTAATGACAATTCCTATTTTTGATTTTCTAGCTTCTTTATCTAAAACTTTCAACAAATCCTCATTGTCGAAATGATGCAAAAATAAAGTAGCGGTCAATACATCGTATTCAAGGGCATCAAATTCTGCGGAAGGAATCATGAGGCAACGATAACTAACCTCCGGATAAGAAAACGATTGCTCTCGGGCATAATTAATGGTATAAGCATTCGCATCAATACCAACTAATTCAGCAGATCTACCGTCTTGTCGAAGATGGTTTGCAATTCTACGCAAGACATCGCCACTACCGCATCCAATATCGACTATTCGGAGTTTTTTATTCTTAGGTATATCTTTTAGTAAATGTTTAAAACCGTCTATCGTAGCCTGATTACCTCCAAGCCATTTATTGATCCAGTCCAGTCTTTCAAGCGAACGACGCAGCAAGTCTCCCTCCATATCGAAGTCATCCATTATTTCTTCAGCAGTACTTCTTTTACGGGTATCTATGAACATTTAAGAGATTTTTGGAAAGGTACAATTATCCTTGTATATAATGGATTCTGGATTGATTTGTTCAACCCATTTTGTTTCAGGATTGAAAATTAAGCGTAAGCTATTCTTCTGGAATTATTAATTTTCCATGAGTTTGCTTTATAAAAAAAGGTAAAGTGGTAGGAAATAGAGTTAAGCCTTTTAAAATAGGTTCAAACAAACGGTCATATCGAAATACCGCATTAAATAAACGTCCAGCTCCAAGTCTTTTCTTAAATGTTTGATGCCAGTGTTGGGTATATTCTAATTCCAGTGCTTCTCGATTAGGGATGCTTC
>CAKZTD010000424.1 GCA_937921595.1 uncultured Saprospiraceae bacterium | reverse complement strand
ACTAATCTCTAAAACGAATCGCTATGAAAAAAATAATAGTACCTATTGATTTTTCTGAACAATCAGAATATGCATTAAAAGTAGCAGCGGATTTGGCAAAAAAACATAACTCAGAGATTTTGGCACTTCATATGTTAGAATTGAATCAAGCTATGTTCAACTCATCGGAAGGGTTGCACCCAGAGCAGACTGTTTTCTTACTAAAGTTAGCGGAAAAAAGGTTTGGGGAATTTTTGAGCAAACCTTATTTGAATGGCGTTTCTATCACTCCAATAATTAAACACTTTAAGGTGTTTAGTGAACTAAATGAAGTTGCTGAAAAACATGACGCAGAATTGATTGTCATGGGCTCACACGGCTCTGATGGATTGAAAGAGTTATTTGTTGGTTCAAATGCAGAAAAAGTTGTTCGAAATGCTGAGATTCCTGTTTTAATAATTAAAAATGAAATAAAAGATTTCAAGGTAGAACGTTTTGTATTTGCAAGTGATTTTACAGACGAAAATTTAATTTCTTTTGAAAAGGCAAAGAGTTTTGCTGATCTACTATCAGCAGAGCTCGAACCGGTATATATTAATACGCCTGGCGATGATTTTTTAAGTACAAAAGATGCCTATAATAGAATCAATCAATTTTTGACGAAAGCCAATATTGGAAAACAGGTGGAGATTTATAATGATTATAGTGTTGAAAAAGGTATCCTTAATTATAGCACAACAATAAGTGCAGATGTAATCGGAATTCCCACACATGACCGAAAAGGATTATCACACTTTTTTGTGGGGAGTATAGGAGAAGACCTAGCTAATCATTCTCAAATACCCGTTGTTACTTTTAAAATTTAGTTGTTAATCATGGAGTTTTATTTGAAAGGGGAGATCGGTTTTGATTTCCTCTTTCATTTTAAGAGCTACCTGATATTTCTTTTGCTTATATTAATTTCATTGAAGTAGGATTCCAATTTACGGGCTGTCTTTTGTAATAGCTCTCATTAGATAAAAGTGCTGCGCCAGCTGCTCTCAAGCCGAAGGTTGGGCCTTGTATGGTTTTTCCTTTTCCACGTATGGCTTGAAAGAAATTATAAAAATGATCATAATGACCTCCTTTATAATCACCTGGTGCTTCCCAGGTAGTTGAACCAGTATTTAAATCAGATGTTCTAGTTTCAAGATCAAGTGCAGAATAAGCATCTTTGATTTTTTGTTGTGTTGCTTCAGTATGTGCAATTAAAGAATATCCACTTGGGTTCATTCCTAATTTCGAACGTGTCAATTTTACGGAGTTTGAACCTATATCCATTGAGCCTTCTGTACCTGTTAACTTAAAACTACTCTCGCTATTACCTCCTGCTATAAAATTAACCCTAAAAGCTGCATTGAAAGCCGAATGTGTCTCTGTTTTTGGGAAATCATAAAGAGAGATATTAACATCAGGTACATCTCTACCATCATTCCAAAAACGTATGCCTCCTGTAGAAAATGCACGATTTGGGCCATGTGAACTTATCACATGGTTTAGTGTTGAGAATGCATGAACAAACAAATCACCAGCAACACCGGTACCATAATCTTGATAATTTCGCCAATTGAAAAATCGTTTCAATTCGAAAGGCGTCTTTGGAGCTTTTCCTAAAAAAGCATCAAAATCTATTGTATCTGGATTCGCATCTGGTGGAATTGGATATTTCCATGCTCCTTCCGCCGAATAGCGATTATTTTGCATATCAAGCATTACGATGTCACCGATAGCACCATCTTCATATAATTGTTTTGCTTTTTCATTTCCTAAAGAAGACATGCCTTGACTTCCTATTTGACATACTTTACCGGAAGTTTCTTGTGCTTTTATGATTTCTTGGCCTTCTTCAAATTTTTGAACCATTGGCTTTTCGCAATACACATGCTTGCCCGCTTTTAGAGCATCAACAGTTATTTTTTTGTGCCAATGATCTGGGGCAGCAATAATAACTGCATCAATATCTTTACGCTCAAGTATCTTTCGATAATCGCGTGTGATGAAAATGTCGTTACCCCAAAGTTCTTTTGCTCGATCTAATCGCCCATCATATAAATCACAAGCCGCTACTAATTTTACTCCATCAACTTTAAGAGCAGCAGTTGTATCGTAAATACCTTGAATACCAGAACCGATAAGGGCTAATTGAATTTGGTCATTGGCAGCGAATGAATAGCTATCATAACTTTTTTCCAGAATTATTTTTTGGTTATATGGTGATGCTGTAGCAATGAACGGAGTGGCTGTAAGTGCTGCCGAACCTAGAGTTGCTTTTTTTAAAAACGATCTTCTTGAAGTGTCCTTTTTCATTTTGGTTTTAATTTAAGGCATTTAAATGCGAAGAATAGTACCTTCTAAAGGCAGAAATTTAATCATTTTTTCGATGTTGAAAAATTTTCATGAACAACATAGTACTCATTTTTTGTGCTCTGTTTTTGGCAATCCATGCAGTTTCACCCTTATATAATTCGTCTATAGTTTCAAACTAAAGGTTAAGCCACAAGCCAAAATGTTCTGAAGTGATTGAATGGTCCATTTTTTTATCAACATCTTGATGCGCTGTTACTGGGTTGCCATGGTATTTACGCTTTAAGAAAAGTTGTGCTTCCCAGAAATCGGTAAGGAGCTCAAAGTGCGCTTCCCAATCGGTGATGACCTTATT